>NZ_KV794436.1:0-4430 GCF_001808785.1 Streptococcus sp. HMSC077D04
TTTTTTTTTGAAAATCTATCTAGAAGGTAAGGGAGGTCTTTTATTATATTTAGACGATTTTGGATAGTTGGTGTTTGAAATGATGGAGAGGTTGTTATTTGATTGTAATACTTACTTTGGCTTAAAGGTGTATTTCTATATACTAAGGTTCTTAAATTTTTAAATAGGGTTTGCTTAATTACATTTTTATCTAGATTTTCTAGATAGTGAAAACCAAATAAGTGGAAAAAGAATTCGGTATTGAATTTTATCTCTAGAATAATTGGAGTTGGATTAGATTTTTGAGTTAGTTCCATTTTATAAGTGGTATTTTCTAAAATACTATAACTTCTTATCGCCTCTATAAGTGTTTGTTCCATATTTCCCTTTCAAAAAGAAAGAGGACTTTTAAGTCCTCCTTCTTGTGGTTTTAATTTCTCGTCCGCGGTGTACACCACAAACCCTAAGCGGAAGCTCGCCCTCGTGACCACGAGATAGCCAAAAGGGGTCTTAGCTCTGTATCTATAATATAACAATAATTGTTCAAAAAGTCAAGAAAATTAGCTAATAATTTCATTAACTTTTGATAATATTATTATTTCCAAAATTCCCACCATTTTTTTGATGTTTCTATTAGTTTTGTATCACGATTATAGATAATTTGTTGAAGATTTGAGATTTGCATATCTTTTGTTTTTAACTGGTCTTTTAAAATTTCAATGATATCGTCAGTGATATCATTATTGCTATCGTTGATATTATCGGTGCTATCTGCTTTGATATCGTATTCTAGAATAATTCTTTTTATAAACTCATTTACAGAAATGCCTTTATCTTTGGCTTTCTGTGTGATGATATTTTTTTCTTCTTGTGTGGTACGTATTATAATTTGTACCTGTTTGTTTTCTGCCATGATATCACCTTTTATATCTAAATGTTATCTCTATTATATCATTTTTCTTTAGTATATGATTGTACTGGATTATTTAATCTTATTGAAGCAAGTACATAATCAGTATCTGTCATATCTGATAATTCTGCAAAATGGATTGTAGCTTTGTCTTGATTCCATTTTTGAACGTCGAGCGGTTCAAAAAATTTTTCAAATAGAGCGGTCATCATAACTTCCATTGCTTCTTTTTTTGTAACTTTCGGCGGTTCATATTGCTCTGCCTCAAGTTGTTGCTGATAACTTTCATTTGTTTGATTTCTTATTTCTTCTACGTAGTTTTCAAGGTTTTGACGATACTCTTCGAGTTCTTCTATATCTACATTTCCTTGCTTTAATAGATAAGGTTCAACTTCAATAGATAAGTGATTTAGTTGTTGGTCTGAAAATAATCGTGTTTCGTTACGACCAATTACTTTTTTTTCAGCAGTGTCCCAGTATCCGAGCCTTTGAAGCTCTCTCGTGAACTTAATTCTAAGTTTGTTCCGATTTTTTTCGGTATCTGGAATATCAAATTTTTCAATTTGAGTGTTCACGAAATCTGTTAAAGTTGTATATCTTGGCATAGTGAATATCTCCTTTTTGTATATCTGTTTGTTGATTTTGTATATACTAATTGTATATCAAAAATAACAACTTGTCAATCGTAATGTTGTAAAAATAGTAAAAAAATCAAAAAAACGATGAACATTGTTGACATTGAAAATAAAATATGGTATCATAAATGTATCAATAAAAGAAAGGAATGTTTCGACATGATAAATTGGAAACAGATGTTCAATGCAAAAGAACGTCAAGACGCTTCTGAGGATGAATGGTCTGAGTATACTGACATAACTCTTCAAAAATTTATGACATCGGATTTTATGCAAGCATTTGCTGATGATTGTAGTAATGCTATGAAAAAATCTGGTAGAAAAGATTTTGATGATTATTCAGCGATTAAACTTGAAATGAGTTCAGTCCTTGAAGAATTCGGCTATCCGCTATTCTCGGCTTTAGAAGATGCTTATTCTGAAGAACAGCAACTTAAAATGTTACTCGAGTTCAAAGAGAAATATTTAAGCTCTAGGTAGTTCTAAATGTTTGTTTTTCGTCGGCACAATCTAAAAAAGCACGACGATCAAGCAAGGCGTCAAGGAGGAAAGTCGAAGACGTACCTTGCGCGGCGCTGTCGTTGTGCTAGATTGTGAAAGCCGTTCGAAACACAAACATTTAGAACCTTGTTTTTCAGAGGCGGGGTCCAGCGTCCAACGCTGGTCGGGTGTGGGCAGAGGCCCACAAATAAATTAAGGGTTTACATCTAAAAAAAATTGATGTAAAATAAAAATGTCTGCTAGTCTTCGAACAACTAACAGACAACAAAAAAGTCTTACCTAGACCTGGCAGTCAACTCAGTAAGACTCTCACTTTTTTTCGAACAAGACCATTATACCAAAAAAGGCCTCAGTGGGTCAAGTAGGGTGGTTAAATAAAAGTAGAGTGTCTTTTCTAAAGTGTTTGCAGGTCGTGGTAAGCGACACAACATTTTAGAAAGGACATTTTTTATATGTCACAATTGGAAAAATTGAAAGCTTTGCAAAGTCAGAGCAACACAACAAACGCAAGTCTTACGTTGTTTAACAATGTAGTAGTAGTCAATGTCGGAGTTAATCCGACCCCTCATTTTCCAAAACTTAAAGATAGGTTTGGAAATAAGGTAAAAGATGAGAACGGCAAGGATAAACGTTCTGAAACGTCTGACGGTCTCACATATACATTTGTCGAATTTGGAACTGGTAAAATGGTTAAAATTGTTCTGTCAGAAGAAAGACAATTTGAACTTTTACAAGCTTACAAAGTCGCTGGTCTTGGGTATGATATCAAGTCAGCAAATATGATTTTCATTGAGCAGAAAGGTCAGATTGCTGACTACTAACTAAGATATTGAGGGTACTGCTGGAACTTGTTTCCAGCAGGTAGCCCCCCTCAATAATCATGGGGGCTACACGTACAAGAAAAAATGCTAGTTAGCCCTTATATATCAATGGTTTAGACCTTATAAAAAACTACACAAATAGAATGAGGAAAAGACATGCAGAAATACAAAGTAGACTGGCTGGCTTTTTCGGTATCATTTGAAGATGAAGAGCAGACGTTAGACCCTCAACTTTTGAAAATTTTGGGTTATGATTTAGCAGAATTTGATGAAATCCCTGGGCGATTTTTTTACAACTCGGGGGCAACTTATCGAAATTATGTAAACGTCTTTTGGAATGACCCTGAGAAGCCTTGGCACAAAAATTCTAGTCGGACAATGACCGTGGTTTTCACGGGTCAGGGGTCGACTGAATTAGCTGAAAAATGGGATACCGATTGGGTTTCTATTTTTAGAACTCTAAAAGAGTACGGTGGAGTAAATTTCACACGGATTGACTTGGCTCTTGATGATTATGACGAGACAGTAAGATTTTCCGATATTGAGAAAAAACTGAATAAAGGGCATTATCGCTCATCTCGTAAGTCCTACAATATCGTTAAAACATCAGACCAAAACGGAAAATCGCTGGGGCAGACAATTTACATCGGAAACGCTCGGTCTCAAAATGGAAGCCGTGGGAATGTGTATGCCCGTTTTTATGATAAAAAAGCGCAGTACGAAAGTAAGAACGAACTGTTTCCAACCGAAGTCCGAGAACATTGGGCGAGGACTGGGAAAGAAGTTTGGCAACGGTACGAGATTAGCTATTCTAAAAAATACGCTTTGAAAATCATTGATGAGTTCTTACAAGGCGATAAAATCGACAAGATTTTTAAAACATCGCTTCGTAATCTTCTTGAGATTTTGACTCCGAAACGTGGGGACACTAACAAAAATCGGTGGTATAAAACAAAATGGTGGGAGAAGTTTTTAGAGTATGATGAGACGATAGATTTTAGTCTTGCAGAACGTGACGTCATGCTGGGAGACTTGCTGGAGTGGTTACGTGTTGCAGTCTTGCCCTCTCTTTCTCTGCTTGAAATCATAGGAAATGAGCGAGGTTTTGATATTTACGATTTGCTTCAAAAAGCTGAAAAATCTACTGATTTTTCAAAGAAGCAAAATCGTTTATACGTGAATAGTCAGACCTTGTCAGATGAGACTATAAACCATTATTTGAGCGAGTTTTTAGGGGGTGGCAAATAATGGCTACAACCTACAAAAAGAACGCTCAGAACGTCTATAAAGTGCCTTTCTATTTGAAATATTGGACGTGGTGGGCTTTGATTTTAACCTTAGCGGTTCTGTCTTTAGTGTTGGGATTGATTGTATCGATTAAACTTTTTCAAGTTGCTTTGTGGTCGCTGGTCGCTATTTTGACGATTTGGCGAGCGTATTCGCTGACAAAGTCAGTGATCAAAGCGAAGACAATCGGAAAATATAGCACGCAGAAAAAGGCAGAAAAAGCGGTCACTAAGAGCTTACTTGCTACAATGTCAGTCAATCGTCTGCAAGATACCCCTTATATCTCCGTTCCCAGCG
>NZ_KV794437.1:0-740 GCF_001808785.1 Streptococcus sp. HMSC077D04
CCCAAATATCATATCTAGAGAATATGATTGAACAAGTCCAAAATAAAATTGATGATTTAACTAATTTAGAAGAAGTATTGTTGAATGATGCGAGAAATAGTTATGGAAATTTAGAAAATAGTATTCAAGGAAAAATTTCAGTAGATATAATAGAGAAGAACTTATACTTCTATAAAGGAAGAATTGAAAAACTGAAGGAGCAACATAGAGAAGCTTTAAATACATTTGAAATGTTTAATCGTACAATAAAGAACTACAAGAAATCAAAAAATATGAAATCTAACAAGGAAAAAGAGATACATATAGAGTAAATACTTTCCTAATAAGTATGTATAAAAGACTTTCGTGTGCCAATTTGTCACATTTCATAAAATAAGAAATCAACTATACTATACTTATTTTAGGAGACATTAGATGTTGAAAAGGATTAGAGATTTACGTGAGGATACTGATTTGACACAAGAATATGTTGCAAAAATAGTCTTAAATTGCACAAGATCAGCTTATTCTAAAATGGAATCAGGTAGCAGATTAATCTCTATAGATGACCTTGTCAAACTTGCAGATTTTTATAAGGTAAGTTTAGACTACCTTGTAGGTCGAGTGGATAATAAAGAAGGCTATTACTTCAAAAAGTAGTAAGTTAAGTGAGTACATTGACAATTGAATAATCCAAAATGGTACTTTCCTCATTTGTGGAGCAGTTTTGAATGGCTCGCCATGATAAGAGCGATATTAAA
>NZ_KV794438.1:0-800 GCF_001808785.1 Streptococcus sp. HMSC077D04
GCGGACGGTCTGGACATGAGCTGGGTACAGAAAATGAAGGATGTGAAGATTGAGTTACATAAGCTTGATAAGGATATCTCAGTTACTCAGGCTGAAAAAGATAAGAAAAAAATTGTGGATGATTTAGTATCATCTTACAACTTGGATGAATCTACGGCAAATGTACTCTATAAGCTCCAGCAAAGAATTTTGAAGAAGGCAAAACAAGAAGGATGGACTAATGAAAAAGTTCTTTATGAGTATAATAGATTAGTTGCATCTCCAGTCTATGGAGTAAGGGCAACCTGGAGAGGTCTTGCGGGAGTTGTTGATGACGAAAATACAAGTGATTTAGATGATATTTTGATAAATACGTATTCTTTATCTGAAAGAGAGGTAAAGATATTTAAAGAAGGGATTAATAAGCAGTATGAATCTAAACATAATAAGGACTTAGCGCATGAAGCTATTCAAATTGCTAGTTTTACTGAGTTATCTTGGGGTGATAGAGACTTATCGAAGCTAGATGGTTGGAAGGGATTAAGCGCCCACATTATTAGTACAATTGGAAATTCAACTCGGATTGGAGATCTCTCTGTAAATACTGAAAAGTTTGAAAGTTCCTTCAAAGGAGACATTGATTCAGGTAGATATGATGATGCAGATTTTAATTCAGATTTAGATGCTATTACCTCTTACGAAAGAATGATTTCTAAAGATGTAGAAACAAAAGATGTGTTTAAAGTTCAAGCAGATTACAATCATAGTATCCAAACAAACCAGACAAATCGTGTTGAGGAATTCTATACTGTGATGGGAAA
>NZ_KV794439.1:0-1311 GCF_001808785.1 Streptococcus sp. HMSC077D04
AAAAAAAAATGATTATTGGAAATACATTGAACCAAACGGGATAAGCACCAATATAAAATGGGACTATCTAATAATTTTATCATCAGATGAAAACATAACAAATCAAGAAAAATTACTTTTCTTAAGAAAAGAAGAAAATAATAATTATCTAATTCCTATTTCAACATTTTCACAAGAACCAAGAACTCAAGACTATCTTGACTATAAAAAAGGACAATCAAGATATGATATTTCTAGTTTAATTAAAACATGTCTATAATAAATCTATAAAAAAATAAAAAGCTCCATATAATTTATGGAGCTTTTCCAATACTATAAGCACACTTAAATATTTCCAACTCATTAAATCCATAACTATATAAGTCGCAAACATAAAACTTTAACGGCTGATTAGTCAGTCCGTCGCAAGTATAGAACCCTCTGAAATCTTCAACGTTTCCAGCCGTTGCAACTTCTCCAAATGCCATTCGTTGAATATCAGAGTTTGCAGATCCAAGAAGTATCTTGGTAGCAAACTGCTGACGTATCTTTTGCGGTAGCGTATCAGTCGAGGGGTCTTGCGTGCTAGCAATAACAGAGACACCCACGGAGCGCCCTCTTTGAATGATAGCCGTTAAGTCGGCCACAAACTTTTTAGACTGTTTAGAGTCCATAAGAGCGACAATAGAGCCAATTTCATCAGCAACCAGCACAACAGGTTGAAGCCCAACTTCTGAAGCTTTCAGACCTATTTTTTGACGTTTCTGCACCTCATTAGCCATTATCTGCTGACGTTCCTTGATAATAGCTAGAATGTCTTCCAGCTGCTCAAAAACTGGGTCAATATCCGATACAATTTTATCAGCTGGATAGAAGCCTTTGAATGAACTAAATTCATCTTTTCCATCGACGAAGCGAACATCTGCGCCCATGCTAAAAAGTTGGAGTATTATTCCAAAAAGGACGGTTGTTTTCTTGCTTCCAGTTTTGCCCCATACTGCAATATGAGCCCGTTCTGACAGATTAACTTCTAGCCCTTTTTGTAGTTTGACGATATACTTTTCAGCCTTTATATCGTCCATGGTCGCTGGTCGCCAAGTTTTATCTGTTGCCACGTCTTCGAGTACAAACTTATAAAACAGTCCGTCTGATGTTATCATTGCAGACGTGACCGCATAGGCTCCCAGCTTTCCTCTAAAGCTGGAATTGATATCCTCTGTGAGTTTATCGACATCATACATACCAGCCAATTTCTCGACTTCTACGCTGATGTGTGACGGTCTGCTATCGCATACCGTCACGCTGGGAACGGAGATATAAGGGGTATCTTGC
>NZ_KV794440.1:0-549 GCF_001808785.1 Streptococcus sp. HMSC077D04
CATCTCACTCAAACTTTTAATACAACTGGTGAAGTAGTTAGTGGTGCTTTGAAAACAACTGGTGAGGTAGTTGGTAGTGCTTTTAATTGGGTTGTAGAGCATCCAGGAGAGGCTATTGTCGCAGCTGCTGCTGTAGTTGGTACTGTAGCGTTTGCCCCTGAAATTATTGCTTTGTTGGCCGCTGTGGGTTCTGTAAAACTACTATGGGGAGCAGTAGCTAGTACTCTTATTGGAATAGCCATTTTTAATGATAAAGGGGAATAATATATGAAATTGATTGAAAAAATAGTAAGTAGGGCGACAGAGAATATTCTTCTACAAATTGAGACTATTAGTCAGTTAAGTTATATTATATCAATGATTATAGGAGCATTAGCAATTTTTTTAGAACGTCAACCTGAAACAAAACGGTGGGGTTTAATACTCGCTTTACTGATGCTACTTGTAGTCATCTGGATCTTATACCTACGTTTTGTCCTAAGCAAAGTTATTGTTCTAGTGTTACATGATTCTATTGATCTTAAGCTCTATGTAGACATGTTAAGAGTT
>NZ_KV794441.1:0-410 GCF_001808785.1 Streptococcus sp. HMSC077D04
AAAACAAATGAAACAGTTGAACCTGTTATTGTTTTTAAAAGTTTTAATCATCGTCACAAGCTGCAGGCAGCAAGCTTACAAGGGATATATAAGAATCACTCTCTTCCTAGAGAAAGGTTAAAAACGATTCTAAAAGGAAGCCATGGACATGTTGGAATATCCTTTGACATTGGTAAACCAAATAAGCTAGTCTTTTGTGAATCGTTTATCGACTTGATGAGCTATTATGAACTTCATCAACAAAGTCTATCAGATGTTCGCTTGGTATCTATGGAGGGATTAAAAAGGTCTGTTGTGGCTTATCAAACTTTACGACTGATAGCTGCAGAAAATCAGAAGTTGGAATTCTTAGATACAGTAACACCTTCAAAGTTATTGCCTTTGATCAATACAATTCGTGATACCACTAC
>NZ_KV794441.1:510-874 GCF_001808785.1 Streptococcus sp. HMSC077D04
TTGACACTTGCGGTAGATTGTGATGATGCAGGTAAAGATTTTTCTGATAAGTTATCTCAATCAGGATTGCCTGTTTTACTGGATTTACCTGATAATGAATCTGGGAAAGAAAAAGTAGACTGGAATGATGTCCTTAGAGAAAAGAAATCAGATTTACAATTGATGATAGAGAATGCAAAAGAGACATTGAGGAATCAACCAGTAAGACAAACCTCTCAATGTTTAGAATTGTGATAACAAAATCAAGATGTTTTAGCTAATATTAAAATGAAGGAGGATCGTATATGACCATTATTGAACGCTTAGAAGAAAAGGTCACTAGGCAAGAAAGTAAGGTAGCAAGAGAGACAGAAAAACTCGCTGC
>NZ_KV794442.1:0-470 GCF_001808785.1 Streptococcus sp. HMSC077D04
CTTGCCTCAACTGAAAAAGGAGGAACAGGTTTAAATGTTCAGAGCAAGATGAAAGCAGTTCATCATCTGGATGTCCCTTGGAGACCAAGTGACATTCAGCAACGCAATGGACGTATTATCCGACAGGGAAATGAAAACAAGGAAGTGGATATTTACCACTATATTACCAAAGGTTCATTTGATAATTATCTATGGGCAACTCAGGAGAACAAACTCCGTTATATTAAGCAGATTATGACTTCTAAGGAGCCGATTCGTGCTGCAGAAGACATTGATGAGCAGACCATGACCGCTTCTGATTTTAAGGCGCTAGCAACAGGTAATCCTTATCTCAAATATAAGATGGAACTAGAGAATGATCTAACTCTATTAGAAAATCAAAGACGCGCCTTTCAACGCAGCAAGGATCACTATCGTCATACAATCTCCTACTGTGAAGAAAATATGCCCATTCTTGAGAAACGATTAAG
>NZ_KV794443.1:0-515 GCF_001808785.1 Streptococcus sp. HMSC077D04
GGTTCAGAATTGATGGCTACTTTAGATACTGTGACGGATCTTGTCCATCATGAAGAAAACTACACACAACTCCCACTGACACAAAAGCTGAAGATTATTACTCATTTTGATGATGTAAAAGCTAGAAGCGAAAAGTCTAATCAAGTAGAGGAAGTTTTATCTCCTTCAAGTGATATTGAACAGGAAACGGAAGAAACGAACTCTTTTTCTAATGTCGATAAAATTGTAGAAGAAGCTTTGAGGGAATATCCAATCGGTTCACAAGTAAGTTATAAAGGACAAGTATTTCAGTTGGTTTCGATTGAAAATGCACAGTTAAATGGCTTAGTTCGCCTAGAGCTATTCAATGATTCTAAGCAGTTATTTGAAGAGAATCCTATCTTATACTTGAACAGTTTGGCAGAGATTGAACAAGTATTGTCTCATGTAGAACTTGAAAAAGAAGATTCAGAGATTGAGATGGATTCATCAAGTGAAAATCAGGAAATAGATTTGTTTTCCTACCTGGAAGAAGA
>NZ_KV794444.1:0-380 GCF_001808785.1 Streptococcus sp. HMSC077D04
GATAACATGTTAAAGATAACAGGTGAGGCACGGAAACTAGCTATTGATATGCGTTTATTGGACTCTAGCTATAGTCTAGCAGACAATCATAAACTGCTTCAGGTAGTGGATAATGTTGAAAGAATTTATCGTGAGGGAATGGAAAATAAGGCTACTCAGATGATTTTTTCAGATATTGGAACACCTAAGAAAAAGGACAATGGCTTTGATGTTTATTCTGAGATTAAGGCTTTATTAGTTGATAGAGGAATCCCTAGTAAGGAAATTGCCTTTGTACATGATGCCAATAGTGATGAAAAGAAGAATAGTTTATCTCGAAAGGTTAATGCAGGAGAAGTGCGTATCTTACTTGCCTCAACTGAAAAAGGAGGAACAGGTTT
>NZ_KV794445.1:0-12619 GCF_001808785.1 Streptococcus sp. HMSC077D04
ACTACTAGTTTAGCTTTGTTTGCTACGTAGTTGATTGGTGTATCTTGACTTGGATCTGTTGGAAGATTTGGTACTTCGTATCCTTTTGTTGGATCTGTTGGATCTACTGGTTTAAGTGGGTTGCCATCTTTATCTTCTGGAGTGAATCCTGGAACGTATGGTAACACTTCTGTTGGTTGCCCTGGTTTTGTTGGGTCTGCTGGATCATTTGGATACTTGATTGGAGTTGTTGGTTGTCCTGGAATATTTGGAATCCATGAACCGATTGGTTTGTAGGTTACTACTTCTGTAGCATCTTTTGAATCCGCAGTTACTTTTGTAGTTGGTACACTTGCTTTGTCAGCTAAGTATCCTTTAACTACTGGTGATTTAACTTCAGCTAAGTCTTGTGCTGGTGTCCAGTCTCCGTAAGTCACTTCACCTGTTACTAAGTTGACCTTAGCTTCACGTGTAAATTTAGCTTCTTGTGTTACTGTTTTTGGTGTTCCATCTTCATTTAATACTGGAGTTCCATCTTCGTACACATAAGTGATTGTACGTGTAACAGTTTTGTTTAGATCTTTTTCTTCCAAGCCAGCTGGGTATTTAGGTCCATCTGGGTTATTTGGATCTACTGGAGTTCCTGGTGTTTTTGGTTGATCTGGTGTTACTGTAACTTCTTTTTGTTTAAGTGTTACTTTGAACTCTTGATCTGTATCTTTATCCGTATCGAACTTACCACCTTCTGGGTATGTATTAGATACTAATTCATATCCTTTGTTTTCAAGTTCTTTGATCTTAGCTTTAACATCAGCTTCTTTTGTTAATGGAGTTTCTGATCCACCTTGTTCAGTAATTTCAGCTACCCCTGGAATTGCATTTCCTTTTTCATCTACAAATGTTGTTTTCGCTTTTTGAATTGCTGTATATTTAACAACATATTCGTAATCTTCATCTGTAGCTGTTGTTGCTTGTACTGGTACTTTTTCAACACTTGCGATGTAACCTTCTTTTTGTGGTACTGCAAGTTCTGGAAGATCAGTACTTTGACCATTAGTTCCTTTCCAGTTAATATAAACTGGTTTGTCTTCAGAGTTAATTACCGCTTTACCTTGTGCAGTTAACTTGATTGAACCTGTGTAGCTTACAGTTTGTTTTTCTGATGGGAATACTTCTGTACCCGCTAAGCCTGCAACATTGTCAGCGTATACAAATTTAATTGTACGGTTTACTTCTTCTACTTTTGTTTTCTTAACATAATCATACTCTGCTGGGGTAACAAATGCAGATCCATTTATACCTTTAGCTTTTAATTCTTCTTCAGAATATAAATCTCTTGCTCTTGTCTTCGTAACACTTAGTGTTCCTTTTACGTTTTCAGGAGGAAGATCTGCAAGAATGTATTCTTCTCCATTAACTTCTTTAACTAAGTCTACGTGATCATTACTTACATCATATTTGTTTCCAAGTACATTAGTGTAATCTTTTGAACCATCTTCACTTAAAGGAATATTCCCCGTATATCTTGTTGGTTCAAAACCTATAACTTCACCTGTCACTAAATCTTTGAATGTTCTAACAACAGCACCTGTTGGTGGCTCACCTTGAACTTTACCATCACCTTTAACACTCCAACCGTTTGGCACTGTAGTTATAACATCTTCTTTCTCACCGTTAATAGATTCTCCACCTGATACAGTAAGAGTTGCTGCAGTTTTATCGTTTCCTACATAACCTTGTTTAATTAATCCATTTTCATAAGTAATATTAGAATATTCACTTGTTAGAGTTTTGTCTTTTATTACTTTTTCAATACCTAAAGATTGAAGAGGCATAGAGACTATAGAATCTTCTTGAATAGTTCCTTCTGTAACAGTAAGTTCTAATTCCGTTGGTGAAATTAATCTAGGTGTTAATGTAAAACCAGTATCTCGACCATCTTGTAAAATCCATACATTGTTTTCATTAGCTCTAGCATTAGACCAACGGTTTTGCGGGCGATATGTAATACTATCTCCTTTATTAGGGTTAATAGTAGACGCTGTATTTAATCCATTTACAAAGTTAGAACTTCCTTCAAGTTCTTTGAATTCAGTAAAATCTGCATTAGGAAGTTTGATTGTAAATTTAGATCCTACTCCATAACGAACATCTGAATCAGTTTTTAATACGATTGAATCACTTCTACCTATTTGCTCATTGTTAAGGTATGTCAATCCATTGTTTTCACTTAGTGATGCACTAGTACCTTGTTTTTGATAGCTAGGTTGTTGACCTTTTCTTGTATAAGTATGTTCCAGAACTGTACGCCCATCAATTTTAATAGTCGCTGTATACGGAGTGTCTTTTGAAATTTGTGGAGCTAAATATCCATCACCCGATAAATTACTCGCTCCAAACGACACATTCGGATAGTCTTTTACTTTATCGTTCCACTCGATGTTGTAAGTATATGTTCCAGTTTCGTTAGCTACCGCTGGTTGCTCAGCAACACGTTGGTCATAAGTCATACCACGTTGTGTACGTTGTGCCCAATATGGTACAGATTTATTATTGTTGTTTCCTGTAGTTGTTTTAAAGTCGATAGATTTAACTTTACCAACTACTGTTCCATCAGTCGCTCTGATTTCCGTATTATTTGCCAAACCAGCACCTAACTCAGCTAAGTTAGTAAGTTCAATTTTTGTAATAGAACCTGCTTTAAGAGTTGATGTACTAATAGTAGTATCAAATCCCCATCCTGTAGGAGCCGTATTATCTGCATTCATATCAACATAAGCGTTTGTTACAGCTTTAACTGTTTCTCCATCTTTAAAAACATCTTTACCTGTAATTTTTGATGCAGTAGCAGCTAATACCGATTCTACTTTACCTGCATGGCCAGCACGTTTCATTTCCGTATAAACTGCTTCAATGGCAGCAGAAAGACGATTCACTTGAGCTACCATTTGATCTTTAGATGCATCGGATGAAAGCAAATCATTAGACTTCGCTGCTTCAAGTTTCACTGCCTCAATCTTAACCGCAAGTTCTTTTTTAGCCGCTTCATCTTTGACTTCTTTATCTGAGAAGTTTGAGGCTACAGATGCCATAACATCAGCTTCTGAAGTCAATTGAGTAAGAACTGTCTTCACTTCATCTTGTGCTTTTTCTGTTTCGATCTTCGCAGTTTTTTCTTTATCTGTTTCTTTTTTATCAGTTTGATCTTTAGCTGGCTTTTCTTTTTCAGCTTTAACGGTAACTTCTTTTTCTGCTACAGGTTTAGCTTCAGTTTTAGCATCTTCTTTTACTTCAGGTTTTTCATCTGCTTTTACAGCATCAATCTTTAATTCAGGAAGTTCTTCAACAACGGGTGTTGTTGAACCAGAATCAGATTTCTGTTTATCAGAATTTGTAACTTCTGTAGCCTTTGCAGAATCAGTGTTTGTCTCATCAGCTTTAACAGCATTTGCTCCTAAAAGAAGAGCAGTCCCCAAAAGAACACTAGCCGCACCAAAACTATACTTACGAATAGAAAAGCGCTGGGCTCTTCTACCATGGTATTTTTCCATTCTTGAATACATGTTTTCCCCTTATTTATATATGTTAATTTAGAATAAGGTTGAAGTCCTCAGTTTTCCCTTCCTCTCCTGCTAAAGAACACCTTCTTTAACGAAACTACAACACAATACTCATTGTTCAATTTTACCATATGTTTTTAACATCAGTCAACCAAAATGATCTATATATTCTCGCTTTTTGTATAATATTTTTGTACCCAAAATACAAAAAGAAGGAATTACCCTTCTTTTTATTATAATAACTTTTTTATTTTATTTACGGTTTAATACGGTGCAACATACGTGGGAATGGAATGGCTTCACGGATATGTTTTGTTCCTGCTGCGAAGGTTACCATACGCTCGATACCGATACCAAATCCACCGTGTGGGACTGTACCGTATTTACGAAGGTCAAGGTAGAATTCGTACTCTGTACGATCCATACCAAGTTCATCCATTTTAGCGACAAGGGCATCATAGTCTTCCTCACGCATAGACCCACCGATGATTTCTCCATAGCCTTCTGGAGCAAGCAAGTCTGCACAAAGCACACGCTCTGGATTTCCAGGAACTGGTTTCATGTAGAAAGCTTTGATGGCTGCTGGATAGTTCATGACAAATGTTGGTACACCAAAGTGGTTTGAAATCCAAGTTTCATGTGGTGAACCAAAGTCATCTCCATGCTCAAGATGCTCGTAATCAGCATCTTCATCATTCTCATGCTCTTGCAAGAGGTCAATGGCTTGATCGTAAGTGATGCGTTTGAATGGCTCTGCAATGTAGCGTTTCAAGAGCTCTGTATCACGTTCCAAAGTTTCCAAGGCTTGAGGTGCACGGTCAAGAACACCTTGAAGAAGAGCTTTCACATAAGCTTCTTGCAAGTCAAGTGACTCATCATGTGTCAAGTATGAGTACTCTGCGTCCATCATCCAGAACTCAGTCAAGTGACGGCGTGTTTTTGATTTTTCAGCACGGAATACAGGACCAAAGTCAAAGACACGACCAAGGGCCATAGCGCCTGCTTCTAGGTAAAGCTGACCTGATTGGCTCAAGTAGGCTGGCGTTCCGAAGTAGTCTGTTTCAAAGAGTTCAGTTGAATCTTCTGCCGCATTTCCTGAAAGGATTGGGCTATCAAATTTCATGAAGCCGTTCTTGTCAAAGAACTCATAAGTTGCATAGATGATAGCGTTACGGATTTGCATCACAGCTACTTGCTTACGAGAACGGAGCCACAAGTGACGGTTATCCATCAAGAAGTCTGTTCCGTGTTCTTTTGGTGTGATTGGGTAGTCTTGAGATTCACCGATTACTTCGATGTCTGTAATATCCAACTCATAGCCAAACTTAGAACGTTCGTCTTCTTTGACAATACCTGTCACATAAACAGACGTTTCTTGGCTCAAGCGTTTGATGACATCAAACTTCTCAAGTCCCACTTCTTCACCAAATTTTTCTAAAAAGTTTGGTTTAAAGGCCACACCTTGGAAGAAGGCTGTCCCGTCACGCAATTGCAAGAAGGCGATTTTCCCTTTTCCTGATTTGTTGGCAACCCAAGCGCCAATCGTCACTTCTTGACCAACATAGTCTTTTACATCGATAATCGTTACACGTTTTGTCATTATTTTTCCTTTTCTTTTATTTTTCCATAAATGATTTCAAGCGGTTAACCGCTTCTTTAAGCGTGTCTAGGTCTGTCGCATAGCTGAGGCGCACATTTTCTGGCGCTCCAAATCCAGCTCCTGTAATCAAGGCCAGACCAACTTCTTCAAGAATAGCCGTTGTAAATGCTGTTACATCGCTATATCCTTTCATCTCCATAGCTTTTTTGACATTTGGAAAGAGATAGAAAGCTCCTTGTGGTTTGACAACTTCAAAACCAGGGACTTCACACAAGAGTGGATAGATGGTATTGAGACGTTCTTCAAATGCTTGACGCATAACTTCCACAGAATCTTGCGGTCCAGTTAGGGCTTCGATGGTTGCATATTGTGAAACAGCAGTTAGGTTAGAAGTTGTTTGTCCCGTCAATTTACTCATAGCTGCAATGATTTCTGGATCACCCACTGCATAACCTACCCGCCAACCTGTCATGGCATAAGCTTTTGATACACCGTTAATGACAATGGTTTGCTTACGAATTGCTTCTGATAGACTTGAGATTGGAACAAATTCATTTCCATTATAAACAAGGCGACCGTATATATCATCAGCTAAAATCAGAATGTCGTGCTCAACTGCCCAATTTCCGATAGCTAGTAATTCTTCACGAGTATAGATCATACCAGTCGGATTAGATGGTGAATTGAGAACCAAAACCTTGGTCTTATCAGTGCGAACTGCTTCTAACTGCTCTACAGTTACCTTAAAGTGGTTATCTTCCTTAGCAGGAACAAAGACGGGAACGCCTTCTGCCATCTTGACCTGATCTCCATAACTAACCCAGTATGGAGTTGGAATAATAACCTCATCTAAAGGATTAATTACAGCCATAAAGAAAGTATAGAGGGAGAACTTGGCACCTGTAGCAAAGGTAACCTCGTTACTTGCGACAGAATAGCCATAGTAGCGCTCGAAGTAGGTGTTCACCGCAGCTTTTAATTCTGGTAGGCCTGAAGCTACTGTATAGAAGGAAGCCTGTCCTTCTCGAATAGCTTTAACTGCTGCATCCTGAATATTTTCAGGAGTGTGAAAATCTGGTTGTCCCAAGGTCAAGAAAAGGACATCCTTACCTTGAGCTTTTAATTTTTTTGCTCTCGCATCACTAGCTAAAGTGACACTTTCTTCCATTTCTAAAACACGGTTGGATAGTTTCATAGGCCCTCCTTATTGACCAATGCTCCTGTTTCAAAATCTACTAGATAAAAATCAGAGCCTGACTTGACTTCCCAGATTGGCTTGTCTTGATAACGGCCAAAGGTTATCTTGTCAATCTCGCCAGCTCCTTTTTCCTTAGAAACCGCTTCTGCTTTTTCTTGTGAAATACCCTGATTTAGCTGATAAACGTAAATCTTATGGTCATCTTTTCCGATCAGGACAGCAAGTGCTTCTTGCTGTTTATTACGACCAAGAACGCTGTAATAAGATTCCAAGCCATTGTATAAATCAACCTGATCAGCCTGCTCTAGTCCTGCATACTGCTGAGCTAATTTTTCTCCTTCACTTTTAGCTGTTTGATAAGGTTTCATGCTAAGAGAAACCAGATACAGAAAGGAAGCACTGATAACCACAAACAAAATCGTCATCCCTAGACCATACTGCCACAGTAGATTATTTTTTGCTTTATTTTGTCTTGTTTTCACTCGTCTATTTTACCATCTATTGGGCTTTATTACAAGTGAATACAAGAACAATCGTATTTTATTTCTTCCTTCAAAGTAAACCGATTTTTCTTGTTTAAAACCGAGAGAGAAAAGCATAGACACAAGCGAAATCACCGTATTAAAAAACCTGAGCTTGCACTCAAGTTTTCAGAAATTCTTTTAATCTATGGAATCATTTTATCATCTATTCTTTTAGCCATTTTTCCTAAAAAGATAGTCAGTAGAAGGCTAATCATGACTAAAAAGGATCCTAGATAAAGAAATGTTACTACAAAGCCTAAATTGTCAATCAACCAGCCTGTCAGTGGGAAGAACACAATCATACTTAGACTAAACATCATAGAGTAGACACTCAGCATGGTTGCCCTTACTTCACTTGGGAGTCGCTCTTGCAAATCATTATCAAAAATCGGCTGAAAAAGAGCATATAGAGCATTACTAATCAAATAAACCAAAATATAGATTAGAGGTGTTCCAAAGTAGGACAGCATATAGGTGACGCCAGTCAGCAAGACAAGGACAGGGAAAAGCTTCAAGGCAGCATATTTCTTTCCAATCTTACTCGCTAGATAGACTGCGACGATATTTAAGAGACTACCAAGTAGCATAACTGATGAAATTTGCCAACTACTTAAATCTGGTAACTGATTTTGATAGTAAAAATAAAACATGCACATGAGTGTACCAACAATCTGAGACAAAATCATCCAGTTGAAGAGCATGGGATTTCGCTCCAACTCTTCCTTAACAGTCCAAATAATCTGTTTCATGGTCACACTATCAGTTTTTTCTAGCTTGACACTGGGCTCTTTCAGCATCCAAATCAAGACAAGAACTATGATAGAAGTGGCAATCATGATATAGTAGGTCAGGTGCAATTGACCATGGACAAAAAATCCCGCCAACACTGTCCCCAAAGAACGAGTTCCTTCTGCTACTCCTGACATGAAACTTGAAATGGATAGATAGCGCTCCTTTAGCCCAGCCTCTACAGCCGAGTCATAGACCATTGCTGCACTTGTTCCTGAATCAAAATTATAAGACAAGGCACTTATCGCCATAGCTAGCGCATAAATCCAAAAATTTCCCTGCCCAGCCAACATAAGAATAGAAGACACAATCCCTGCTATACGACTTAAATAAAGGTTGGTCTTATAGGAATAGCGGTCAGCTAACATACCAGATGGAATTTCACAGAGAAGACTGGTCGTATGAAAAATACTCTCCAGAAGTCCAATCTGCCAAAGAGACATTCCGTTTTGACTGAGAAAGAGAATCCAAAAACTGGTAATCCCTAGAAATGCAAAAAACTCAACTCCGGCCATCAGGCCAATATTTTTCCGATAATTTCTTATTAACATCTTTTCTCCTTAACAAGTGTATTATTATTTCTTTTGTCCGTCACTTGTTAATCTTTGCCTTACATGATCTCCACCCCTTTTAGAAGCATTCTTCAATGCCATTATTGTTCCTTTAATGATTTATGAAATGATACCGGAAAATAGCTGTTCTGCGGTTTCTATTGCTAGTTTTCTTGTTTATTTTAGCACTTATGTCATTATATTACAAGAGAATATTGGAATACTCCTATAAAATCAAAGAAAACTAAAATCCAAAAAACAGTTCTTACTTTTCCAGTGGCAACTGACTAGAGTTTCAGCAATTTTATAATTTTCAAATAAACTCTGAGCAAATTTCTTGCAAGTCCTTTTGTTTTGTTGTAATATATTTTATAACAACGAGAGACTTCTCGAAAATTTAAGAAAAAGGAGACACATCATGTCTAAAAAAGTATTATTTATCGTCGGATCACTACGTCAAGGTTCTTTCAACCACCAAATGGCTCTCGAAGCTGAGAAAGCACTTGCTGGTAAAGCAGAGGTTAGCTACCTTGATTATTCAACCCTTCCTCTCTTCAGCCAAGATTTGGAAGTTCCAACACATCCAGCTGTAGCTGCTGCTCGTGAAGCAGTTCTCGCTGCGGATGCCATCTGGATTTTCTCTCCAGTCTATAACTTCTCTATCCCTGGTACGGTGAAAAACTTGCTTGACTGGCTATCTCGCGCTCTTGACTTGTCTGATACACGTGGCGCTTCTGCCCTTCAAGACAAGTTTGTCACCGTATCATCTGTAGCCAATGCAGGTCACGATCAACTTTTCGCTATTTACAAAGACCTCTTGCCATTCATACGTACACAAGTCGTTGGTGACTTTACTGCTGCACGTGTTAACGACTCTGCCTGGGCAGACGGAAAATTGGTTCTTGAAGAAACAGTCCTAAACTCACTTGAAAAACAAGCTCAAGACTTGGTCGTAGCAATTCAATAAAAAATAAAGAATTTTTAAAAGTCTAAATCAATTATCGCCACCTCATAGGGTGGCTTTTTTAGACTCTATCAAGATTCTCAGACAAACATCAGCCATCCAAAAAAACCTTGAGCGTTACCACTCAAGGTTTTTAGCAGTCTTTTCCATCATGGAAAATCGTTCTAAGAATATTCTTTCATTCGAGATCTATCACTTATCATCTTCTTTCGAGAAATTAGTGACTGCTTGTTGCTGATTAATCTTCTTTTCTTCGACCTACATATAGGCTCAATAGAATACCGCTACCTAAAAGAACAGAGATATAATCAGATTGGCTTCCAGTTTCTGGTAATTTGTCCCCATGTTTTTCTTTACCTGTAGTTGGTACTACTGGGTTAGAAGTTAATGGTGTTACCGGTTGAACTGGTACATTTGGATTTGGTTGTGTTGGAACTTCAGGAATGTTTGAACCTGGTTTGTCATTAACTTCAGGCATACCAGGTACTCCGCCATTAAATTCTGGAATTTCATGAACTGGAGGTGTTGGCATTCCTGGAACTTCTGGATTAGGAAGTTCATTGACTTCTGGCATACCTGGTACTCCACCATTGAATTCTGGCAATTCATTAACCTCTGGCATTCCTGGAACACCACCGTTGAATTCTGGCAATTCATGAACTGGTGGTTCTGGCATTGCAAATGTTGGTCCTTCTGGCATATTAGGTGTTGGAGGAACTGGTTTGTCATTTGATGGTGTTACTGGTTTGTCTTGGCATCCACATTTACCATCTTTGCCGTCGCGACCATCACGTCCATCTTTACCATCTTTAATAACTGTTTTTGTCACAGTTCCGTCAGAATTGATGATTGTGATTGTATGACTACCATCACCATTATCTTCAACAGAAACTTTTGGTGATTTACCATCTTTTCCGTCTTTAATCACCATTTCTGTCTTGCTTCCATCTGGGTTAGTAATTGTAACAACGTGAGTTCCGTCGTTATTATTTTTAACAGTTACAGTTGGTGAAACGCCATCTTTACCGTCTTTACCATCTTTGATAATAGATTTGTATTGACGACCATCAGAATCTATGATTGTTAATGTGTGAGTTCCGTCTCCGTTATCAACGATGTTCGCTTTTGGTGATTTACCATCAAAGATTGTAGTTGTAGTTTCTTTACCATCAGCTCCTGTCACTTTAATAGTGTGTGAACCGTTGTTGTTATCAATCACTTCAAGTTTTGGTTCTTTACCATCACGAACTGTAGTTGTTGTAGTTGTACCGTCTGAGTTCACAACTGTGATAGTGTGAGTTCCATCTCCGTTATCCACAACCTTAGCAGTTGGTGATTTACCGTCACGAACTGTGGTTTCAGAAACAGTACCATTACCGTTTTCTACACGAATTGTGTAAGTACCATCATGGTTGTCTTTAACAGTTGCTACTGGTGATTTACCATCTTTAATGATTGTTTCAGTAGTTGTTCCATCTCCATTTAGAACTGAGATCTTATGAGTTCCATTTTGTTCGTCAGTTATTGTAACTTTTGGTGATTTACCATCACGAACTGTGGTTTCAGTTGTCACACCTTCTGGATTTGTAATAACGATTGTATGACTTCCGTCTCCATTATCACGAACAGATGCGGTTGGAGTACGTCCGTCAACACCGTCACGACCATTCTTAACAACAAACTCATTCTTCGTTCCGTCTGGGTTAGTGATTGTTACTCTGTGGCTTCCATCTGGGTTTTCTGTTGTTGTTGCTGTTGCAGCTTTACCATCTTTACCATCTTTGATGATAGCATTCGTAACATTGCCATCTCCATCCGTAACTTTAACAGTGTGAGTTCCATCGTTGTTATCAGTCACTTCAACTTTTGGAGTCTTACCATCTTTACCATTCTTAACAACTGTTTCTTTAGTTGTTCCATCTGGATTTGTTATAGTAATTGTGTGGCTTCCATCTGGATTTTCTGTTGTAGTGATATTGGCAGTTTTACCGTCTTTACCATCTTTAACTTTAGTTGTTGATTCAGAACCATCAGGGTTTCTAACAGTAATAGAGTGTGTTCCATCTCCATTGTCCGTTACATTTACAACTGGTGATTTACCGTCTGCTCCATTAGCTCCGTTTTCACCTTTTTCACCTTTTTCACCTTTGTCGCCTTTGTCGCCTTTTTCACCGGCTACTCCTTGAGGTCCACGGATATTACCAATCTTGTTCCAAGAACCATTTTCTTTCTTGTAAACATCACCTGTATTGGCGTCGATATAAGTATCACCGTCTTTACCATCATTAGCAGTTGGGGCAGTAACTCCACTTAGTAATTCAGCACCGTTACGTCCATTTGTACCAGAAGCTCCATCTGTACCATTACGTCCATTTGTACCATTCAAGATATCACTTGTACCAATTAATTCATCCACACCTGGATCGTATTTACCGTTACCATTATTATCATAGTATGCTGTAATACGAGTACCATTTACTGGTTGTGAATCTGTAGTTTCTGGTTGCGTACCTGTTGAATCTGTAGTTGTTGGTTGTACTGTTTCTGATGACTCAGTTGCACTTCTATCTCCATCTGGTAATGCTCTTCTATTTCTTGCACTTCTTGATGTTCCAGAAGGTTGTGAATTAGAAGTTGATCCAACACCTCTTCTAACTGCTTCCACCAATGCATTTAAGTCAATAAATGGTGTACGTCCATCTTTACCATTCTTACCATCTTTCACTGTAAAGGTTACTGGATCTTTACCTGGTGTTGTGATAGTTACAAGAGTGCTTTGGCCATCTTGTCCACGTTGAGTAGTGATTGTAGGAGTTTGTCCATCCTGACCGGTTGCACCAGTTTCTCCCTTAGCACCATCTTGAACAAAGACTGTAGTTGGTTGTGAACCATCATGGTTATCCACCGTGATTTCTACACCCTTATGCCCTTCTTCATCCTTACGAACAGCTGTTACTGTTGGAGAGACACCGTCCACTCCATCTTTAATAACTGCAAGAGGTTTTTCAGGATTCAATGGTTGACCTGGATGTGCTGGATCTTCTTGGTAAACTTTAGTTTCTTTACCATCTTTGACAGTAAGCAATGATTTACCATCACGTCCGTCCGCACCTTTAGCACCATCTTTAATCATTTCAGAACCTAGAAGTTCATCAGTTCCTGGAGTATACTTACCATCATTGTTTTCATCAGTATAGAATGTCACAATTGTATGAGATGGATTGCCGTTTTGTCCTTCGACACGAAGCAAATCAACTTTTGGAGTTTGACCGTTCAGACCATTTTCTCCGTCCTTAACATTTACTGTAACTGGATCTTTACCTGGAACAGTGAATGTAATGTCGGTACTATGACCATCTTTACCTGGAGTTACAGTTACTTCTGGAGTCTTACCATCTTCTCCACGTTCACCTTTATCACCCTTAGGTCCCTTGATGTTGCCTTCTTTGTCCCA
>NZ_KV794446.1:0-352 GCF_001808785.1 Streptococcus sp. HMSC077D04
AAAGTTACAGAGGTTAGAACAGGAAAAGAGACAGATATCACTACAAGTTATCAGCAACATCTTAAAAGACTTATTGCGGATAACAATAGCGATATTCAAAGCAGTCAGAAGAAAATTGAAGAGCTACATACGTTGATTGACACAAAGAATAAAGACAATAAGAAATTACAGTCCATTTATGATGCGATTTCGGAATTACACTAAGCAGTCCTGATAGGCTGCTTTTTTTGAGAGGTTATAGATGTTTACAACATTTTTTAAGAAAAATCACGACAATAGTGATGTATTTAAAAAGCTGATTCATAGACTATCTGATATGTCTGTCCAAGATCTTGAAAAAATAGACCGACTG
>NZ_KV794447.1:0-243 GCF_001808785.1 Streptococcus sp. HMSC077D04
GTATTGGTAGTTGAAAAAATCCGAAATGAATCGTGTTCAGGATGTTCATAGACACTGCTAGAAACTTGTTTAAAGGAGATACCTAAACGACTTGCTACATCAAGAATTGAAATTTGCTTACATTCTTCTATTTCCATTCAATATCATCATTTTGTCGTAGTATTTGGCAGTGATGGTATTGATGATGATTCTTCTAAAGTTTTAGTAGTTACCTTATCTAAATCATCTAACCCAGATTTCCAA
>NZ_KV794448.1:0-238 GCF_001808785.1 Streptococcus sp. HMSC077D04
TTTGTAAGTCAATTTGGATACTTGAATGCCTCAGTCAATCGGAACTTATTTGATAGTGACGATAAGTATTCTTTACTAGCAAGTTTAGAAGATGAATACATTGATTCTAAAGATCAGAAAGTAAAATATAAAAAATCTTTAGCCTTTGAGAAAGCATTGGTTAGGCCAGAGAGAGTGATTACAAGAGTATCAACGGCTTTAGATGCCTTAAACTCCAGTTTATCGGATGGTAGAGGGG
>NZ_KV794449.1:0-437 GCF_001808785.1 Streptococcus sp. HMSC077D04
ACAGTATCTAAAGTAGCCATCAATTCTGAACCCAAATAGGCTAGAACATCTCCTTCTTTTTCTTCAAAATGAATCTCAAGAACTTCTTTTGTTAGTTCTTTGGAATCAACCATTAGAAGAAACTCCTCTATATCTCTACTAATGCGGTCAGATAGATTATTCGCAACCCGATAGACATTGACTAAATTGACATCCTGATTCTGAAGACATACAAGCTCACTTAATGGTTCTAACTTCTCTTTTTCAGATTGGATGTAAAATCGAGTGGAAAGATTATAGGTTGCGACTTCTAGCACCAAGTTTTTCTCAAAATTACTTAATTGAGATAATTTACTTAGACCTGCTTGTCCAAAATTTCTTGTGTAACTTTCTAAATCTTGGTCATTATTTTCAGAACTAGCCTCTAGGAAAGAAATAATATCTTGATGAAACGAATA
>NZ_KV794450.1:0-352 GCF_001808785.1 Streptococcus sp. HMSC077D04
AGGAAAGAAATAATATCTTGATGAAACGAATAGACATGAGGTATCTCCTCTATCTTGCCCTCTTCAGTCAAAAAACTCTCTACCAAATTCTGCCATTTCTCATCAAAATGTTGCGCTTGATAACGAAGAAATAGGTCCATTTTCTCCCTATCTTTTGGAATTGTTCCACGAAACATAGCCAATAATTTCATTACTTCCATACTCGCTCCTTTCATCTATACGAAAATAGGAGAATCACATGATTCCCCTACAACTCTATCTCCATTTCAACCTCTTGAGGACTGATTTCTAAATCACTAGATAAAAGAGAAACGGCATCCGTTCTCATGTAGTAAGTATATAAGTCTTCTAG
>NZ_KV794451.1:0-1118 GCF_001808785.1 Streptococcus sp. HMSC077D04
AGACGGCCTTACAAAATGGCGAAATTCAGGTTGATTATTCTAGTAATTATGATAGCTGGAAAGCTAATAAAAAGACAAGTATTACTCATGGGAAACAGATAGAAGCACGTGTGAAAGGGAAAAATGTAAAAATCCGTGTTGATTCTGAACCACAGAGTGGTAAATTTCAAGTACAATCTGGAAGTGGGAAATCTGGCTATCCTCTAAACGAGCATCTAAGGATAGATAGAATAATAGGAAAAGATTCTATTGTAGACTGGGTAAATTCAAATGAAAGCTTAAGTAAACTCAGCAAGGGGGTTAGAGAGCAAATTATTGATAGAATTTGGAAAGCTTATCAAAGGTATTATGCGAATTAAAACAGGAGGTATGCATGAAGTTGTATTTACAAGGTGATTACACCAAGACTGATTTTTATGAAGAGTTTAAAGAAATAGCTCAAAATATGTGGTTCAAAGAGCGAAAAGGAATTCCACTCGATTTTTCCTATGCTTGGGATGAAGATTTACATTTGAATTTACGGTTGGATAAATTTAAATATAATGACGAACGTTGGGAGAATGCAAATTTTAATACAAATATAAACCCTTGGAAGACATTTGAATATGAAAACTTGACATTGGATCTAGAAAATTCTTATGAAAGCGATGGGCGTGAGAAAGGTGATTATTTGCGAATTATTTCTACTCATCTAGATATTTTAACGGTTGACAAGCGTGCGATGTATATTATGGCGATTGAGGTAGCATCTGCCATTGACGGTCAAATCAGCGAAGACGACAAAGAAACATGGCTGAGTATTGAAGAATTCAAAACGAAACATATAGACTTGCTGAATTTGACCTACGACGAAGCGGTTGATATTAGTTTGGAGGAACTAGAGATTATGGAGGCGGTTGATGAACCACTTTGGGATGAATTACACAGAGGATGGGAAGAATATATCAAAATCCATGGTGAACGAGTTTACGACGATGAGGAAGATGAGTGAAACTATATCTTAAAGGTAACTACGAGACTAGTATTTACCAAGCCTGTATGGAATTTCCTTGGAAAATGTGGTTAAAGGAACGTAAGGGAGTGCAGGTTGGTTTTTCTTACGCACGTGATGATGATTT
>NZ_KV794452.1:0-927 GCF_001808785.1 Streptococcus sp. HMSC077D04
TGATTTAGACTATATGGTATCAATTTATCCTGAACATAGCCAAGCTGCTATTTTAGATGAGTTAGGTGACCAGATTTTAATAGATCCAGAAAGCTATTTAAGAGGGGAAAGAAAATACCTTTCTAAGAACCAGTTTTTATCAGGAGATATTCTGAACAAGATAGAAGTAGTTCAACTATTAGTGGAGGAAAACAACCAAGAATATGATTGGAGCCATGCTTTAGATTTGTTAGAATCTGTTCGCCCTCCAAGGATTCATCTGGCAGATATTGAGTTTAAAATAGGGTCACGTTGGATTCCTCAATCCGTTTATGGTAAATTTGCCTTTGAATGTTTTACCAATCGTGAATTTGAATTGTCTTCGCCTGATGTTGAACAAGTCATTGAAGTGAATCCTGTCGATGGGCAGGTTCATTTAAGGACATCATTTGCTTATCGCTATCCAAGTGCTAAAGATAGTAGTCTTGGAGTTAGTGGGTCACGTTATGATACAGGAAGAAAGATTTTTGAGAATTTACTTAATTCGAACCAACCGACGATTACCATGACTGTTACGGAAGGAGAAAAGAAAAAGACCATCACAGATTTGGAAAAAACCTCTGTTCTAAGAGCAAAAGAGCAGCATTTACAAGAACTCTTTCAAGACTTTGTCTCACGGTATCCAGAAGTCCAACAAGTCATTGAAGAAAGCTATAATCGTCTTTATAATCGAACGGTTAGTCGAGAGTATGACGGTAGCCATTTAGTCATTGATGGCTTGGCACAAAACATCAGTCTTCGTCCTCATCAAGAGAATGCCATTCAAAGAATTGTAGAAGAAAAAAGAGCCTTGTTAGCTCATGAGGTAGGTTCAGGAAAGACCTTGACCATGCTTGGTGCTGGCTTTAAATTAAAGGAGTTGGGGATGGTTCATAAGCCCTTGTATGT
>NZ_KV794453.1:0-580 GCF_001808785.1 Streptococcus sp. HMSC077D04
TTCGAATAATTTATGCTTCTGGCTATTTGATTAATATTATTTCCGATTCGTTTTAATTCAAAAATCAAATCTTGATAACCAGTTGTATCAATGGTGATAAAATTCATACCAGGATCTAGTAGAGTTCGTCTAGCATATTCTGAGAATGATAAGCAGTTACTTTTGGAGATATTTTCATTCAATTTGACTAATTCTAGGTCAGATAAAAAGACTTTTTTTAAATTTGTTCTATATCGGTGCTCCACTCCACTACCTCATGTATTTGTTACGAAAATCTTCACTAAGAGGACTTGTATTTTCTACCTCTTTAATTAATTCCTGAATACAAGTTAACAAAATAGAAACATGCTCTTGAGTAACCTGATGATCGCTTTTAGAAATGATCAAAACTTCATGAACATCGCGACAAATTTGTTCCAACTTTTGCTGTTTCCAAAGACTGAACCATTTTTCCATCTGTTTTTGTCCATCAGACAATAGTAAGCTTTTACGGAGAAAATCAGAAAAATTATCCTCTCCTTTCTCTCTCATTAAATCTAGTATTTGTTTTTCCTCCGTTTCTGTTAAGCGAAATTGTTTC
>NZ_KV794454.1:0-334 GCF_001808785.1 Streptococcus sp. HMSC077D04
GAAAATAATACACGTATTCAACCTTATATGACTGAATCAGCTTATTCTCAAGAATTGTCAAGTCAAAATGATGCCATGAACCAAGTTTATAAGGACTATATTTTGGATTATCATTTTGAAAAAGCTGATATCTTTGTCAATCAGACTACGAATCAAGCTATTGCCATGGTCTCTTATAATGTAACCTATGTATCTGATTTAAAGAATGCCAACCAATCAAAGACTAATCAGACAGAAACAAGAACAGTTAAGTTATCCTATTCTAAACTACCTGGTAAGTTATTGGTCAACCAAGTACAGGTTTGGAAATCTGGGTTAGATGATTTAGATAAGG
>NZ_KV794455.1:0-708 GCF_001808785.1 Streptococcus sp. HMSC077D04
AAATCTTCAAAATTTTTCGAGTTCTCGATTAGAAAATATACTCGTTGTTTTATTTCATATTTGTAATTTGTTTTGCGATAAACTTCATACTGACGATACGAATAACGATTTTCTATAATTTTTGCCCCTGCAATTTTTGAAAGACGATCAGAAACCATTCGTAGATTATGTTCTACCTTATAATCCCATAGAAACTTTTTATCAGAATTCTGATCAATTGAATTTAGGATGATGTGATTGTGGGTATGATCTTTATCGACATGAGTTGCTACAATAAAACGAAATCTACCTGCTGTCAACTCTTTAGCTGTCTCATAACCAATTCGATTGATTTGTTCAGGAGTGAGATGGTCATCTGGAGAAAAGGACTGAATGATGTGATGAGAATGAATTTTTCGTTGATTTACTTCTTGCCTATTATGACGAAATTCATAAAGAGTATCATTACTTAAAAAATTATCATTGTACATCTTCACTAGTTCTTTATAACTAGGAAAATCTAAATAATTTCTCATACCAAAATCTGAAACTAGTGTTAGGTTTTTTGTTTTATTTGGATTCAAAATATATTTGATTAGTTTACTACGATAATTTTTTCCATGAATCGCAAAGTGTTTAGTGATGACCATAAAATTTCCTCAATTTTTCAGATTGAATAAGAAAATCTTTCTCCACTTCTACTATTAACTCTTCTATACCTTTTCTCAA
>NZ_KV794456.1:0-542 GCF_001808785.1 Streptococcus sp. HMSC077D04
ATGTAATTAGATAAAGGCTAGGAAGTGATTGCTTCTTAGCCTTTTTAGAAAGGAAAGTCATGAATACACGTGTCTTTAAAGACATCTCAAAATACCAACACAGGGCTTGGTTAGGTTTCACTACAAGACAAATCATCTTTGTTTTACCAGCCTTTATTGTCACAATTATTGTTTTGGGCTTGAATCTCTTTTTCTGGCAATTTGGAGATTGGTTTGTTTACGGTTTTGTGTTTGCCTTTACCATCCCCCTCATGCTATTTGGAGTCTATAAACCCAATGATTTATATTTTGAACATTATTTGAAATACCGTCTACATTTTGAATTAACGGTTCCCCTACGCACAATTACAGGAAAGAAAGGATCTGAACATGAAAAGAAAATCAAATACATTAAAGAAACAAAAAACTTCAATGACTAATAAAAAGGAAAAAGTTAAAGATAAAAAAGAGGAAGTGTTACCATCAACGGCTAATACTCTTTCCTATCAAGCCCTGTATCAAAATGGTCTGATGCAGGTGAAAGAAGATTATTTCTCACAAAG
>NZ_KV794457.1:0-542 GCF_001808785.1 Streptococcus sp. HMSC077D04
GAAGAAACTTTGGACGACACATTAAAGGAAGCTAAAAATCAACTTCATAAAGAACAATTGGAGAAGAATTTAGAGAGATTTAGGAAAAATAGCCAATAATGCACCAAAAATGGTGCATTTACTTTTTCTAAATGTTATAATGGTGGTATAAAAATAAAAGGAGTTTGCCATGATTGGAAAGAACATAAAATCCTTACGTAAAACACATGACTTAACACAAGACGACTTTGCCCGAATTGTAGGAATTTCTCGAAATAGCTTGAGCCGGTATGAAAATGGAACGAGTTCAGTCTCTACGGAACTAATAGACATCATTTGTCAGAAGTTTAATGTATCTTATGTCGATATTGTAGGAGAAGATAAAATGCTCAATCCTGTTGAAGATTATGAATTGACTTTAAAAATTGAAATTGTGAAAGAAAGAGGAGCTAATCTATTATCACGACTCTATCGTTATCAAGATAGTCAGGGAATTAGCATTGATGATGAATCTAATCCTTGGATTTTAATGAGTGATGATCTATCTGACTTGATTCATACGA
>NZ_KV794458.1:0-418 GCF_001808785.1 Streptococcus sp. HMSC077D04
GTTCTCATGTAGTAAGTATATAAGTCTTCTAGGTCTTGTTCGTTTTCAATCCCTGTTTCAATACTAATAAGAGCCTGTATAAATTCCTTGTAGTGACTCTCCATCATATTTGAAATCTTTTGTTTCATTTCCATAAATACTGAAGACGGTTCAGTTATACTTGTTTGGTCTATGTCTTGTAAATCCTTTTCTAAGGGATTGGTTCCTTCTTCTACTTCCACTAAATCTGAACGTCCATCACCATCAGAATCTGCGCTAAGAGGATTGGTTCCTAGCGCAAATTCTTGAGCGTCAGTCAGTCCATCTTGATCCGAATCACGTTGATAAATGGCTTCCATATACTTCCTTCTTTCCTAGTTAATCTTTTTTCACTCCAATCCTACCAAATATTCCTTGAAAGAAGTATCACAACAAAAAA
>NZ_KV794458.1:518-940 GCF_001808785.1 Streptococcus sp. HMSC077D04
AAAAAGAGAACGAGCCAAAACTGCGTTCTCCTTAAAATGTAAAACATTACTATTAAAGTAAAAAAGACGACTTACAGAACCTGTAAGCCACCTAGTCAGTCGGTTTATTCTGGTGTCTGCCACCGCTTGCCCCTTGAGATTTCAAAAACTCATACATATGTTTTGCTCGTTCAAACTCATCCCCACCAAACTGACCAATTGCTGGTAAAATAGTAGTCTGAAGTTGAATGACTTTTGGAAAATAAAATTGCGGATTGACATATACCAATTTTTCTTACTTGTTCTTATACTTTTGATAGGAGACTTTCAAACCTGTATCATCTGGTGTTTCACCTATAACATCACCCGTTAGAACTCTTGTCCCCTCAATCGCACGGCCATTATGAATGGAAGATAAGGTTAAGCGACTCTCATTCTCTCCT
>NZ_KV794458.1:1040-19427 GCF_001808785.1 Streptococcus sp. HMSC077D04
AAAAAGAGAACGAGCCAAAACTGCGTTCTCCTGAAAATGATAAAACATTACTATTAAAATAGATTACATGTAAAACTCTAATCAGGCAGAGCCTGCTAACTCATGACAGAAAAAGATGTTTAGCCTATAGTGCTGGCATTAAAAAATCCTCACACATCACGCAAGGAAATCGCTAAATAAAACAGGCTTTGACCATGTCGGGATTAATTGCAGCACATTCCAAGGATCCAGCTTTTTCTTTTTTTTATAATCGAATTTCCCAAAGAGTAAGCAAGATGAAGGCCGTCATTGCTTATGCTCATAAGATTCTCAGAATCATTTACAAACTACTTTCTGCCAAGCATACTTATCAAAAAGAGAAGGGGCTAGGACTGAGGAAACAGTTCTAACGCCAAAACTAAAAAATTTCAATTACACGCTAGTACAGGAATTGATTTTTTACGCTTTCTTACTGTTTTTTATATTAAACAAAGTATAAATTTCTAATTATCTTTTTATATTTTCTTAAATGCTCGTAAAGCCTTATTCTATGTGCTTTCGAGTATTTTTACTGTAGGAAGATACTTCACGTTTCTTTGCATATTTCCTCATGTCTTAGCTGTCAGAAGTGGTAAATAAGTAGTAAATTCATTTGTACTACTAAGCAACAAGACGCTCCTGTTGCTTCTCTTTATTCAAGCGTTTCATTTCTGCCATTGCAGAATCGAATGTTGCATGTGCGTAATAGTTCAGCGTCATGGCTATATTAGCATGTCCCATAATGTACTGTAATGCCTTTGGATTCATTCCTGCATTTGCATAGTTGGTACAGAATGTATGTCGCAAACTATGTGGAGTGATGTGTGGCAATTTATCCTCGTTATACTTATTGTATTTCTTAACAAGACCTTTCATCATGCCGTTGTAATCACTTGCCACTTTTGGATAGTTCTTTCTATTAAGAAAGAGGAAATCACTATATCCATCAATCTCAACACGCTTATCATTCTTTCGATTCGCTAACACTCGCTTAAATGCTTGATAGGCTTCTTCAACCATAGGAACTTGACGTTCGCCACTTTTGGTCTTTGGTGTTTCAATGTAGTACCCAATTTCAGTATCTCTCAATAGCTGATGGTCTATATTGACAAGACGATTCTCAAAATCTAAATCTGGAAGTGTCAAACCACCAAACTCTGAAATACGAAGACCTGTTTTTAAGAGTATCAGAATTTCATCATAATTTTTGCTGTAGGTTTTATCAGCTTTTGCAAAGGCTAACAGTTTTTCTTCCTGTTCTTCTGTTAGTACGGTCTTAGGGACAGTATCATCATCAAGAACTGCTTTCAGTTGAAAGTCAAATGGATTCTTCCGAACACAATCATCTTGTATAGCAATATAGAATGAAGCCTTTAAAGAACGTTTGTAGTTATTGATGGTTTGATAAGCATAACCATTTTCACTCATTCTAATAGCCCATTCTTTAGCGTCTGATGGCTTAATACTGTCAATACTTCTTACACCTAACTTGTCTTTCTTCAAAATATCCATAAGATATTTGCGTCCAGTTTCAGTGTTTTTTCTAACCTTTGGTCTTTGAGCGTTCTGTTTTGCGTAAAGCTGGCAGAGTGTCATTTTCTTTCCTACAACATCAATACCATCATGAATGTCTTTCTGTAACTCTGCGATTTTCTCTCTAAGTGAGATACAATCACGCTTTCCTGCTGGTACTCGGTCTGTAGCCACAAGTTTCCACGAGTAAACAAATTGCGGTTCTCCAAATGAATCTATATATTTTTATAAGTATCTTCCGTCTTTTCGTTGGCTCTCTCCAGTCTTTAAGATTCGACCTTTATTGTCACGTCTTTTTTCTGACATGGCATTTGCTCCTTTCCTTTATGGAAAGAGCCTTGATACGACTTAATACTATTTTATCATATACAAGACCCTTTGGCGACGCTAGATTGCGTCCAATGTATCTATAATTTTTTCAAATTGTTTTCGTTTAATCTGAATACGATTGCCATTCATAATCAGCCAATTTGCATTTTTATTTTCCTCTGCCAAGCGTCGTAGCTTGTTTTCGCCAATACGAAAATATTTTGACGCTTCTTCAATGGTTAGGGTATAACGTTCCCAAATAGGAATGTCAGTCTGCTTCATAAAATCCTCCTTTCCAAATCACTTATTTGGATTTCATAAAAGTTGTTTTACCAGCAATCGAACAGCTTTAGCAAAGCTCACGGGAGTTCCACCCCTGCATGGTTCTCATGTAGCCATACTCATTGCCTGCGACGGTTTTATCACGCTCGGACTATTGACTGTATGGGAGTATCATTATCACGATAAGAATGTCGTTGCAGGCAATCCTGCTAAAGATTGCTTCTCGGATCACTAACATGAATCGCTCGCTATCTTTATAAGATAGGTCATGGCGGTTAGTTCCGTTGGCTCTTTTCTTATCGAAACGTATTCGATTACTTTTATTCAGTTTTCAAAGAACAATGGCTCGTTAGCCTATCAAAACACATTGAAAGCTCAATATGCTTTGGTGGAATAACAAACCTCCCTGTTCGGGAAGCGTGGAATGGTTTAGCACGCTTCCACGAAAGGAGAGAGGATATTACTTAATTTCAAATGACAAAATCTTTGTAATCAGTCTGGTTTCCATTCTTCCACGTAAGACTTCATCAACGACCATACTTTGATTGCCATATTCATCTTTCATAAGTCGTAGGGAACGCTTCGTTATGTACCCTCTGTAATGATGTAGAATCTGGTTAATCGCTTCGGTATCGCCATCTGTTGCCTTTACAATGAGAGGAAAGGGAATCATAGGATATTGTGTTTTCATTCTTCAAATTCCTCCATAAACTTTTTAATTAAGGCTAGTCCACTGGTTCTATGCCGATAGACAGTAGAACGGTTCAATTTCAACAGGTCTGCAATTTCTGAATCGCTCATGTCCATAAAGTAAAACAGCAGTAGAATTTCACGTTTCTTGTCTGGCAACTCACGTAATGCTTCACTCAACAAATCATTTTCAACGCCTACTGATAACCCATTGAGTGTAAAAATCTGAAAGTCAGTTGAATAGTTATCTGTTGTCGCAAACTGGCTAACAAGATAATCGCCAACATCCGAAAAGGACACCTCACGCTTTGCAATCCTTGAAAGATAAAGCATATAATTCTTTCGCTCGTCTTCCATAGCACGTTTACAGATATAGTCAAACTGATTTTCTATTGTGGTCTGAAAAGAAGATGGTTTCATGTTTCTCACCCCCTTTCTGTCTAGGAAAGGAAGTGAGCCTTGCTCGTTTATCTCCTTTCACTCTTAGTCCCAATGTGAAAGGGGGATTTGTTGCATTACTGATAAATAAACTTTGTAAAAAAGTTCTGAATAGCCAAAAAAGCATATAAACAGATTTATTTCTCTGTTTACTCTATCTATATGATTTATAAAACCACATTGGTGGACGTACTTATCTATTGCAGATAGACGACTTTTTTTGACAAGAACCCAATGTAAGGAAATTTATTGTATATGATGTACTTCATGGCGACGTTGACCTCCAACAAACCGCCATTTGGAAGTAATATACAATATTTTAACAGCGTAAATAGCACTACCATATAACGGTTTTTTTTATTGGCGTTTAGTAGTGCTTTTTATTAAATATAAACCTATAAACCATATAACACGTTTTTCTATACCTGTTTTTAATTCAGTAGGGACAATAAAATGTATAGAGGTGGTCTACTATGCGTAAAAAAGAAGATAAATATGATTTTAGAGCCTTTGGTTTAGCCATTAAAGAAGCTCGATTGAAACGAGGTTTAACTCGTGAACAAGTGGGAGCATTGATTGAAATTGACCCACGGTACTTAACTAATATTGAAAATAAAGGGCAACACCCCAGCATACAAGTTCTTTATGACCTTGTATCGTTACTTCATGTTTCCGTTGATGAATTTTTCTTACCTGCTAATAACTTGGTAAAAAGCACCCGACGATTACAGATAGAGAAATACATGGATAGCTTTACAGACAAAGAACTATCCTTAATGGAATCTTTAGCCAGCGGTATCAACGAAGCAAGAAACATCGAAGACTAATTAAAAGAATCCATACATAACGGAAAGAGCCGATAAAATGAGATTGTATTAATCTCATTTTATCGGCTCTGCGTCTTTGCGTCTGGCTCTGTAATCACAGTTACTTTGAACTGCTTTATTTCAATTAAATTTTCTTGTCTGCATCTCGGACAATAGAGGGGGAATTTTTTTAATTCAGTATCTTCCCTTATCTTTAATCGTGTTTTATTTCCACATACAGGACACAATATCCACTTGTAGTTTATAATAACTATCTCCTCCTTTACACTTTAATTCAAATCTTTATTAAAAAATATTTCATCTTATTTAACAAGAAACCATATTTATATAACAACATAAAATACACTAAGTTATTTTATTGAACATATATCGTACTTTATCTATCCGACTATTTGGACGACGGGGCTGGCAAACAGGTTCACCGGTAGTAACATGGTACCCTTTTAACTCTGTTAAACAAACACTACGTCCATTTGTAAAGAAAGTTAAATCACTACGATATTCTTGAATACACCGAGCAGGGATTTCTCCACTAAGAATGACCTCATTATTTTTCAATTGAGTGTCTACGATGTTCGCACAATATTTAGGAGCATCGTTGTATGCTCGTGAAAGATATTCCTGTGGCGCATAAATTTTAAAACTAAGATATGGCTCTAACAATTCTGTTCCAGCTTTTTTTAAGACTTGTTCCAATACAATAGGAGCAAGCATCCGAAAATCTGCTGGGGTACTAACAGGGCTATAGTATAAGCCATACTTAAAACAGATTTTACAGTCCGTCACATTCCAACCATACAATCCTTGTTCACAGCCATAGCGTATCCCCTCCATAACTGCATTTTGAAACGATTGATTTAAGTATCCAAGAGAAACCGAGCTCTCATACTGTACTCCGCTCCCTAATGGAAGCTGTGCTACAGATAGACCAATGGAAGCCCAGAAAGGATTCGGTGGAACTTCGATGTGAATGGTATACTCTGCTTTTTTTAACGGTCTTTCCATATAAATGACTGTAGGCTCTTTTATTTCTATCTCCACATGATACTTTTCTTGCAGCAGAGCACAAGTCACTTCCATTTGTACTTTCCCTAAGAAAGAAAGTATGATTTCATGTGTCGCAGAATCCACATAATATCGCAGAAGCGGGTCACTGTCGGAGATTTCTAAAAGTGCATCAAGTAACATTTCCCTTTGTTGAGGTTTGCTCGGTTCAACAGTCGTTTGCAGCAGAGGGAGGGGATTTTCAATTCTCTCTCTCTGTGGCAATAGCTTTGTATCTCCAAGAACACTATTTAACTTCAAAAACTCATTCTGCAAAATAACAATTTCCCCGGAATAAGCCTTATCGATTTTACATAATTCACCATTTATTGAAGTATACATTTCTGTAATTTTTATTTTTTCCTTTTCCGATATTCTAACCGAATCTCGCAAATGCAGTACGCCACTATAAAGACGTATATATGCAAGACGCTGTCTTTTTTCCGAATACTCAATTTTGAAAACTTTTCCGCAAAGTTCAGACTGACCTCGATGTGTTGATGAATAAAATTTATTCGTAATCACTTCTATAAGGTTATCAATCCCTATATTGTTTTTTGCACTTCCATGATAAAGAGGGAACAGAGAACAATTCTGAAATCTTATGCTTTCCTCTTGTTCGAGTTCCAATGCTTCTAATGATTTACCGGACATATATTTCTCTAAAAGGTCATCGTTTCCCTCTATTACCGTATCCCATTGTTCAGATTCGGTAAAGTTCGTCACACACATATTAGGATACAGTTCTACCTTCTGTTTGATTACAATTTCGGCAGAAAGTTTCTCTTTAATATCCTGATAAACCGTTGATAAATCAATTCCATTTTGGTCAATCTTATTGATAAAAAAGATTGTGGGAATCCCCATTTTCCTAAGTGCATGAAATAATATACGAGTTTGTGCTTGTACGCCATCTTTTGCAGAAATCAGTAGAATTGCCCCATCTAAAACTGATAATGAACGATATACTTCTGCTAAGAAATCCATATGTCCTGGCGTGTCTATGATGTTCACCTTCGTATTTTCCCACTGAAAAGAGGTTATTCCTGTCTGAATTGTAATTCCTCTCTGACGTTCTAAAAGCGTATTATCCGTCCTCGTTGTACCTTTGTCCACGCTTCCTAATTCTGTAATCGCTCCACTGTTATATAATAAGCTTTCTGTTAAGGTAGTTTTTCCTGCATCAACATGAGCTAAAACTCCAATATTAATAATTTTCATGTGATTTTCCTCCATTCAAAAACCCAAAAGGGCATAAAAATCCCAGTGATAAATACTTTTATCACTGGGATTTTTATGCATAACCATAGGCATACAAAGCATACAGATATTCTCCGGATACTTTAGAATCACATGATAAAGGTATTCTTAAACTGGGTACAAAAAACTAAGCCCTCCTAAAAAAGGACATCCAATTATTTGTTCCCACTATCAAATTGACAGTTTATTTAAGAATACCTTGCCGCATATTTATTAACTCCTTTTAAATAGATACTTAAATAATAGCACATAAGAGCATATTTGTAAAGGAATCTCCAATTTTTTATCAAAGAGAGTACGTGATTACAAAATAGCTGTAATAATGTACCAATATTTGTTATTCTATAATCTTCCAATTACTCCCGTTCTTTTCAAGTACCAAATCAAATTGAGATACCTGCGTTGCTTTGGTCTGCTGGTCGATATACTCCACTGTCAGCGATACCGTGACTTGATTATCCTTACGATTGTGAATAGGATTTACCAGTTCTTGAAAGATGTACTCTTTTCCGATTGGTTTTAATATCCCGTCATTCACATAGTAGGAAAGTTCACTGGCTGTCGCTGTAGGATAGAGCTTGAAGAACGTCGTTAAAAACTCATTGATTTCATTGGTTGTAATGGAATCAACCGTCCCCTCACTTTCAATGGCTTTTGGTTTATAACTTGATTTCTTAGGTATGTTGGTAATGGTCGGATTCTTAACCAGTACCATATTTCCAGAACCATCTACATAGACACTCACTATATAAGCAGAGTGGACGGTCTTTGTATTTTCTCCCTCTGTAATGAGCTGGTCTACACTGTAGGTTACATTAAACTCATTGTCGCCAGTTGGCTCTACCGTCCATATCTGAAATCCTCTTACAGAAGACGATACAGGAATATCTTTGCGTACTGTATCAACATTGAGAGCTTGAAGTTCATCTGTCAGATAGCCTTTTAGACTTTCCATTCGATTATCAATGGACTTATCGGATTGCTCCCATGAATAGTAGACTTTCGCAAAGTTCTCTACAAAATTTTCTACATGATGAGTATCAACGTATTCCTTTTCTATGATAGTTGTTTCGTGAATAGTATGAGTATCTATAGCTGTAAAGTGCTTGAATATCGCAAAGCTGAAACTAAGCCCTAAAAGTACCCACAAGGCAATCACAACCTTTTTATGAGGATTGACCTTATAGTAGACACGAGGTTTCTTTTCCTTTGGTATCTGTTTTTCTTTATTCTGATTTTTTCTAAATTTCATCATTAAATCTTCCTTTCTCATTGTTTGATTCGTCCTGCTCCCACTAAATGCTGTTGCCAGTAGGGGCTTGTTAAGTCGGCATAACCGATTGGGTCGCCTGCATGAAACATACGGTTATTGCCAAGGTATATCCCAACATGAGTAATATAAGAGCCAGCGTTATAGGTAGAATGAAAGAAAACCAAATCGCCAGCCCTCATATTTCAGTGCTTCGTCCATGATGGCTTGTACCGTATCATCATCAAACTCTGTTGTGACAAGATACTGCGTTACCAGTTGCACATAAAACATATTGCCATAGTTGTATCGCCAGCCCCCATTGATAGGTATGGCTATGGGATTGGGGTAAGACACTTTTTCGCCACCTGAATACTCTTTTGAGAAACTTTGAGCCAGTTCAAAGGTATATTTATTTCCACGATTAGCCACATACCCTAAGAAACCACCACCATAATTGTAGGACTGGATAACCGATTCTAAATCTACACTGAGCCTTTCGCTACTGGCTAATAATTCACTGAAATACTTCACACCTTGCTTAATGGATTCTTCTGTACTCAATGAATTAGGTGGAAGACCGAGGGATTCCGAGGACTGCATAACATCTTCCGCAGTACCGCCCGATTCCACCTGTATAATCGCAAGAAGTATGTTGACATATTCTTCAACGCCATATTCTTTGGCATATTTTTCTACCATAGGCTTATGAGCCAGCACTTCTGCGGAAACATTCACACCTCCATAATGAATATTGGAAATTCCGCTGTCCTGTTCATCTGAAAATAAAATGGCAACAAACAGAAGCAGTGAGAAGACCATCAAGAATAATCCAGGACCACCAATCACTAAAGTTTTCAACTTCATGGTTTCTTACCGACTTTCTTAATGGTGGCGGTTTTGATTGGTGGTCTACTTCTTGTATTTTGTAGTGGTACTCTTTGAACAGTAGACGGACGTTCTTTTGTGATTGGACGTTGTGAAGTTCTATCTGCTGTAGTGGTTGAAGTTGCTGGCTTTTGAACGGTTTTTTCTTGAACGGTATTGCCTTGGCGTTCCACTTTTGGACTTGAAAAATCGGTCTTAACTGCTGGACGCTCTTGTTTGGCTTGTTGAGATTCCTTATATGAAGTCTGAATATTAGACTGTTTTGAGGTCTGTTCATCATGATATTGTTCTTGTCTTGTAGTCGGTCTTTCATGAACAGAAGAAGCAGGCTGTTTTTTCTGTTTGACCTGTTCCATTTCAGAGCGACGCTTCGCAATGGTTTTTCGCCTTTGTTCCTGCTGTTCCTTGCGTCCACTGGCTCTGTCCGCTTTGGTTTGAGAAATACTACTGGTTAAATCACGGACATTCTCTTTTACTTTGGATTTTCCTTGATATACTGCATATCTTGCATTGGTCGGCAAATCTTTAACCTGTTCTTTCAAACCACTAGCAGTGTCTACCATTCTGTCTTTGGTATCAGCTACTGTACCGATGGTTTGACCGATACGTTTTCCAAGTGTTGATTTTTCCTTTCCGTCTGGTCGGGAGTGATCTGCTTGTGTCCTTGCAGAACTCCCCGAACCCGACTGTCCTTTTTTACCTGTAACAATGGCAGACCCAGCCCCTAGAGTAGTCATGGAACGTCCAAGTTTCCGCTGTAGACGGTGCATGTGAGCGTGCACAAGCATACGAGGTTTTCTCATCACACGACTTCCCACACTTTGAGAATCGTTACTCTGTAGAGAAAACATACTCATTAAATCGCCCAGCTTGAAGTAGATTCCTGCAAAGGTCACAATCTGTAGAAAAGCAATCAAAAAGAACGGATAACCAGCCGATAAGGTATAGAGCATGGTTGAAATACTAAATGCTGTCGTAATAATCAATGTGATTCCAGCTCGTGTCAAAATGGTATTAAAGAGCTTTGTTATGGCTCGTTTTGACATACCATCAAATGATGGAATCATGCTTAAAATAAAGCTCACAGGCAGAAACATAGCATAGATGATAAAAAGTACCTGCGAGAAAATCATGATTCCTGTTAATAGGAATACAAATATGGAAATCCCAATATTGAAGACAAATAGGAAGAAGACTGTACCTAAACGGTTAATGGTCTTTGTAATGGTTAGATTGGTATTGCTTCTGTCTTCAATTTCTTCCGCAACAATTTTTTCTCTGTCTTCGCCATTGTTGGAATCTGGGCTGGTGGAGAGCAGGCTTTCCACACGGTCAATACCGATACTTTCAATGTCTGAACTGTTGTATTGAAGCAGTAGCCACGGTTGCTGAACCTGTATGGAAAACAGGCTATCTCTGATTAAGTCCACGCTGTCCTTGCCTTGACTATCGGAATGGGGCATGACAATCTTCGTGCCAAGTGATAAACTGGCATTACTGATGTCTGATGAAAAGTCATTGATTTTTTTAATGTAGTCGGGAGCGTAGGCAATAAAGGAAGCCGATAGGATAAACACCAGCACAAAATTCATAATGGCATGAATTGCCTTTGTGGTTTCTCTCTTTATCAGTCCCGTATAGGCAACATAAACCCCAAGAACCAAAATCAAGAGTAAGAGGAATCCAACATAGAAACCCTCTGTTGAAAATCCGTTTGCACTCACACCAGCTAAGGTCTGCATATTCTTACCAATGGAATCTGCTGTAGCGGAAATGAAGTCTAAGGAATAGGCTTCCTGTACTAAGTAACCTGTCGCATTGGAAACATACAAACTGATTGTCCAAATAAAATTGGTAATGGCATATAGTCCATACATGACCTGTTTTCCAATCCCGTCCGACCAGTTCCACGGAAGCCAGCCCCAGCTATTATCCACATAAAAATCCAGTTGATAGTTTTCAAGTGGGTATCGGCTGTATTCATTTGCCACATTGACCGTATCATCTACCAAGCCCGCAGCTTGAACCACCGTTCCCAGCATGGCTAAAAGAAAAATGGCAATCACAAGTGTGAAAGCCACTGTCATTGCCACTTTACCTAGACGTTTCAGCGTCCAGTTTGATTTTATTCTGTTTACTATTGATGGTTTCACATTTACACCTCTTTTCGCACAGGTGGTCTGGTATCAAAGGCATGGAGCAGTTCTTCAAATACAGGGTGGAACTGTATCACACCGACACGACCATATAAATCACTGATAAGGCATTGCCCGTTTTCCAAATCACGCAATCGCTTCTGATTGTTTTCGTCCTCTGGGTCTACACCAAAAAAGGCTAAGGTCTTTTTAATCTCGTTAAGGTCAGTGGAACGAAATGCAAATTTTAAGCCGAGGTTATTTTTCAGTTTTTCATCTAAGAGGTCGTCTGTATTTTGGGTCACGAAATATACCCCAGCGTTCATAGCACGACCAGCCCGAACCAGCTTCATAGATAGTGTTTTTCCTTGTGCTACCTGTAAAAAGCTCCATGCTTCGTCTAAATCTACAATCTTGAAAATGCTTCGGTCTGTATGGATAAAGTCTAAAGCAAAGGTACTAATGACAATCAGCATAGCAACGGATAAAAGCTCCATAGTGGTATATTCCTCAAAGGAAGTTTCCTTGTCGGGAAGTACCAAGTCCGCAACCTGTATAATGTTCAGTTGTTTTTCTAAGCTGATAGACTGCTCCACATAACCATTACTGAATAATAAATGTGCAAAGTCATAGTCTGTAAAACTTTCGATATGGTCGGCTATACTGGTACTTAGTGGCGTATTCTCAACCCGTAATTCCTCAATCACTTTCATCAACCCTCGTACTTCACTATTGGTTACTGCACGAATGGCTTTTCTAAGGATTGGGAAGCGTTCCCCATCACGAGAGGAAATCCCCGTAAGGAATGTCAGAATATCAATAGCCAGTGATTCAGAATCTTTGGGATTTTTCATAATCACATAAGGGTCAAGTAAGCCTTTGTTTTTCTCATCAGAAGTCAGAGTGACGATATTGATTTCATGGGAAATCTCTGGCAAGGTTTCTTTCCATCTGCCACGTTCTGCTTTTGGGTCTACAATCACTGCTTGTGCCCCATAAAGCACCGCATAATAGACGATAAGGTTATTCGCAAAGGATTTACCACCACCCAGCGAACCAACAAAAGCCGACGCTAACGCATTGGTTACTGAACCCTTAACCCCTTGACTGGCAAGAGCAGGTTTCAGATAGACATTGCGTCCAGTATCTAAGCTGTAGCCAACATAAATCCCCTCATTTTCCCCCAGCATTTGAGTAGCACCAAAACCTAAACCAGCGAGGAAATCAGAGGTCACGTATTGAATATAATCATTCATATAACGCTTGCTGGCAGGTAAAAATTCTTCATGTAAGCCGAGCATATCCCCAAATGGTCGTACCAGTTTTACGCTTAAATCGTCATAAAAATCTTTCACTTCATTACAACGACGTTTGAGTTCGTCAAGATCATTTGCTGATACCCTTACCACATAAGACAGCTTGTACATAGATTCCTTGCTTTGGTCTAAATTGGTTTCCAGCTCATTCACACTTTCCAGAGCTTCCGCCACATTGGAGCTGGTTTCATTATCACTTTGCCAAGCGTGGTTATCCAAGTCTTTCAGTTCTTTCTTTTTATTGCGGACAGTAGATAGGGCTTTACGATTCGCTACAATTTCCACATTCATTGACGTATCAATCGGGAATGTAAATTGCTGTTGCTGGTAGTAGAAGATTTCAGAGGACGGGAAGTCCAGTTCTCCGACAATGCTGTTAATGGTAAAGTAAGCTACATAGACGGTTTCATCTTCCTGCTGGATTTTCAAATATCGCTGTTTTTCTTCCACCAAACAGCGAGTAGGCTTAATCAAGTCATAGTATTTAATCAGCGTTTCATTATCCAGCTTTTTCTTTGATAGATGGTACTCATACTCTTCATAGGCAGTGCCTGTCTGTCCGTAAAGGTGTTCAATCAGATAGCCGAAGTCGTCCTTATCTAACCTGCGGATTTTGAAACGACGAGAGATTTTATTTTCTAAGAGCTTTTCCATCTTCTGAAAACGCAGGATTTCATCATTACTCATACTAACAAAATCGCCCATCAGCTTATGGTTCACATCATAGACAAAATCAGACAAAGCATTTTTTGCTTCAACGGTAAGACTTTTCATAGAAAACTCCTGATCGTTGAGAAGCAACTTAAAGCCGATAAAGAAACGGTAGTTCACTTGATTTTCGCCAATCATGGATATTAAAGCGTCTGTCTGTTGGTCGATTTTGTCATAGGCAACCGCTTTGAGCTTGCCAGTGACTTCATTTTTGGAACGCTCTTGTGCAGAACGTATGCTGGATTCTGTACTGATTTGTAAAGCATGAATTTTGCCATCACGATTTTGTGCGATAAGCTGTCTGAAAGAATCATGCACTTGTATTTTCTGTTCTGGACTTAGAAATGAGTAATTGTAAGGAACAAGCTCATAGTAAGCATAACATTCCCCGTCTTTATTCCAGACGAGATTGTTTTCAATGTATTTAATTGGATATGCCATAAAATTCACTCCTAACTGCTGTAATGGCTTCTTGTGGCTGGTTTCTGCCAAGCGTTACTTTTTTTCCTGCATAGGTCAGCTTTGGTCGCAGTGCATAAGCAATGACAGACTTCAAAAATCCATAAGGCTTTTTACCATCAAAAGTTTTTGTAGACATAAACCATGTGAAAGCCACAGGAATCCCAAAGTATTTGAGAAATGCTCCCTCTATCATGGAAAGAGGGGGCAAGTTGCCAAGTATCATCACTGCAAAGAGTGACACGACAAACCATGTCATTTGCGTAAAGGTTATGGGAAACGGAAGTCTAAAATCATTGATAGAATACAGTACCTTTTCCACAGACCAGATACTGGTATAGCTTCGTATTTTCTTCATGTAATCAATCCTTTCATAAAAAATAGGGGTAGCTGATTGAGCCACCCCGTAAAATAGAAAATCTGCCAGTAGTAATGTACCGACAGATTTAATAGACGATTTCAAAAATCCCATGATTGGTTGAGATAAACGTTCCTGAAAGGTCTAAATCCCGACCATAGGCTTGATAATCAATATAGTTTTGAAGACTAGCTGGTACTTCGCCTAAAGCACCCGTTTCTTCAATGTAGTAGCGTGCCACGTCATACATATCATCACAATCGGAATGAATGATAATATCCTCTTGATGTTCGCTTAGTTCTTCAATGCTTGAAAAATGAGTGAGCAGAGCAGATAGCTCCGATTGTAATTCTTCGGGTAATTCCGATACCATTTCCCATAGTCGATTGAGTTCGCCAATGGAAGTGTATTCGTCAACCGTAAAGGGTAACTCGTAGTCATGAATGGCGTATTCCTCATATTCATCATTCAAGCCGATTTTCTCTTTGACTTCCTCAAAGTCAATGGGAAAGGTAAACCACGCACCGACCAATTCGCCCTCATTGTATTTGCCTAAATTCGCAATATAGACTTGCATATCGTCCATATATTCACGTCCTTTCTTTGTAGAGATTCAAAAATCCCTACCGCACTTCGTTTGGTGTACCATTCCTTTGCGGAACATAAGAAAACCACTTATATTCCACAAAAGAACGGTTTTATTTAAGCACCAATAATGCGATTGAATAGCTCTAGTAAAATGTCTTTTACTCCAGCAGCGTTGAAGACTAAGCCAACCGCAATAATCGCAATAATTAAAAAGCCAATCAGTTTGCTAAACTCACGCTTGAAGCCAAGATACAAGCCAATCACAACGATTGCTAAAAGCACCAGTGATTGAGCGTTTGATAGAAACCAGTTATAAAGGTTTTGTCCAAAATTCATAAAAATGTTCTCCTCTCTATATTCAATGAATTTGTATTTGAGTTATTTTTTTGTTGTTATCACGTCCTGTTCTTTTACTGACTGTTGCTTCAAAATCTGCTTGTGTCGGTCTGTCAGTTTCGCATGGTCGAGAATGTCTTTTACAACCTGCGTCTGGTTGATTTCATCAAGTTTAATCGCAACCTTTAAGGTCGGGGCAACTTGATGAGATAGCCAGTTCAGCGTCCTTTGGAAGGAGTAAGGCTCTGGTTTTGTGGTTAGTTTTAATCGTTCACGATTGTTCCCAATAAACCAAGCCCATTCTTCATTCAGTTTCCAATCAGAACGAGGTTTGGAATCGTCTTTATCTACAAAACGGATATACCGATTGATAATTTTAAAGGCGGTATGCTCTGGATTGTCATAGACGAGTAAATCACGGACTGCATAATAGGCACGCTCATTTTTCAATCGAATCTCAAAACGGTTTTTTACTTCTGCGTCTTCAATGGGAATATCATTTTTCTTGTACTGCTCGTAGTCCTTTTCATAGATACAGAAATAAACTTCACTTTGTAATGAACCGATATAGAGGGTGTTTCCCATACATTCCTTTTCCTCTTTGCGTACCAGTTCGCCACTGCGATAGCTTTTAAAACTGCGGAAGACGGAGATACATTCTTCCTGTTGGCACTTTTCAGTGAGTACAGGGATATTCAAAATCCCTGTCTTATCGTTAATGGCAAGGTCAAGGCGTTTCATCACACCGCCAGCCACCAAAACGTCCATAAAGAACTCATACCAGCTTCTTTGTTGTGCCAGAAGATAGCTTTCAAATTGTCTGCACCCACGACCTTTCAATTCCACCAGAACTCCTTTGTCCAGTTCATGGGAGCAAAGGACGAATATGTCGCCTAAAGCATAATGCTCTGAATAAGAATAGAAACCATAGTCCTCATGAAGAAAATAGGACAGTTTCAGTTGTAAGATGTTTTCGACCACCTGCTGTACGTCTGTTGTCGGAAAGCGAATCCTTACATAATCAAACAGCATTTCAAGGGGAGCGTCGGGATTGAAGCGTTCCAGAGCTTCCCAAAGGGACTGCTGTAAATCCTCTGATGGCTTGACTTTTCCTGTTTCAATATCGCTTAGATACTGCCTTGTAATACCAGTCGCAACAGCTAAACGGTTTTGAGATAGTCCATAAGCCAAGCGTTTTTCTTTTAAATGCTGTAACCAAGTTTGTTCATTCAGTAAAAATCCCTCCAATCAAAAAGGCGTATGTCAACTTTTAAAGCCCATTTGACATACGCTGAAATTTTGTAAATCCCTTGTAACCAAAGGATTTTCTAATGTTTTTTTGACTGTTTCCTGTCGATTTGTACCCCCCTGTTAGATACGGGGGGTTAAGTGCTGGCGTGGCTATTGCCACACCAGCCAGCAAGATCAGTCCACACCTGCGACTTCCGCTTCGCACGTCGCCTGCGTGGACTGTCTGCTGTTGGATAACTTTTTAATTTCCTCCAAGAAATCATATCCTTTTGGTACAAGGGGAGTATAAAACTCTGATATGACACTTGTTCCTACATCAACATAGCCACGACCTTTGATTCGCTTTAAGAAGAAATCCTTTTGTACGTCACTGCCAAACATCATGCCATAGCCCATTTCAGACATACGACCTAAAGCCACTCTGAAATTAAACTGATCACGGATTCCGTCGCCTAAATATTTTGCGTCTGGACGTTGACAAGCCAGTATTAGAAAGAAGCCAGCTTGACGACCTAACATGACAATCTGTTTCAGCTTATTCATAACTGCGGTGTTTTCTTTTGTTCCCAGCATTTCCATGAAAGCGACGTATTCATCAAAGATTAAGAAGTGTGCCGGGAGACCTAAGTAAGCATAATTTTTGCCAGTCTTATAGTTCTTCATCTGCTTCATTTCCTCACTACGTTTCATCATTTCTTCATAGAATGTTTCAATGCAAGAAAGCAAGTCTTCTTTTCTATAGTAGACATTTGCCATCACAGAACCTAAGTCCGCAAGGTCAGCATTTTTCGGGTCAAGAATATACAGTTTTGAATCTGTATGAAGCAAGGCTTCAATCAGTGTCAGTATAAAGTAAGTTTTACCGCCACCTGTACCACCAGCAATCAACATATGAGGGAGCTTATCATATTCCCACCATACGTTTTTCATTAAGCGAAGTTTACCATCTTTAGCTTCTACTTCATCAATAGAAATACGACTGGCTATGGTGTCATAGAGCAAAGTATATTCCACATAGGAATCCTTTAACTCTTTATCCGTCAGCTCACAGTACAAGCCACTCTCTAATTTCTTTTCCAAGTGTAAGAGTTGGTCTTGATATTTTCCCAGCGTGATTTCCACCCGTATCTGTATCAAGCCATTTTTAAGTCGATAATACATTTTAGGGAAGTAGGTTATCTTTTCCTTTGTACGACCAGCACTATCTTTAAAGAAACCCTCTGTTTTGACCTGTTCAGATTCATACCACTTGTTTTCAAGTATCATCTTTGCCAGTTTTTGACGGTGGTAAAGTTGTTTAACCGTATCATAGCGAACCCGTTTGAATACAAACGCTACCAGCAAGCAGATAAGAATTGCGACACTGAAACTGATAATTAAATAGGGAATGTCAATCTTATCTGCTTGTGATAGGTTAAAATCCTGCCAGTTGATCTGCTGGATTGTCTTCACATGAAACAGTCCGACAACCAGCAGGAAAACAGGCAGGAGTGACGCTATCGTAAAATGAAAGACTAAATCTTTACCAGATGGGCGAATCCTTTTACCACGCTGTTTCATGCGAAAAAGTCTCCTTTCTACCTAGCGACTATTTGTCTTGTGTCGGTTCTTTCTTTGCTTGTGGTTGAGCTTTGAATGAACTAGAATCCTTTGTCAGCACAATATCGTCTGCCTTGATATACCAGTCAACATCTGCTCCTTGATAGGTGGCAGTAGCAACGGTGTCCGCAATGGGATTGATAAGTTCCACCCGTGCGTTATAATCAAACTCTTTCAAAGGCACGCTGGCAGGAATACTTACTTGAATCATGCGTCCTTGTCCTTTGGATTTTAAGTCATAGGTACGTTCCTTGATTTCATCTGAAACCGACCCGTCTTCATTTTGGATTCTCACTTCACGACGTAGAGCAGAGAATTTCAATTCTCCAAAAGTCGTGTCTTTATCAAATACAATGCCATTTGCTAATCTCATCATTTTTCCTCTCTTTCTTTATTCTTTTATCATGTCGTCAGCATGTAAAAGGTAATTTGTAAAACCACGAGTGCCGATTTTGTAGCCCTCTGCGGTAATACGTGGATTGACTAACTTCACACGTTCCTCAAAGCCGAAATGTTTTTCGCCAGCTTCAGCAGGAAGCACCACCACAATATCATCTGCTCTTTGAACATCAGAATAGAGATTATAGCTTCTTGATAAGACAGTTAGCCGTCCGTTGATTCTTCGCTGAACGACTTTATCCTCGCCAGCAAATTCTAAATTGCCGAATGTTTTTTCCATGTTGGGAATCACAAATTTAAGTTCCATATTTTTACCTATCCTTTCTTTTTTATTGGCTGAATGAATGTTTGATGGTCTTAAAGAGTGGGGAACGACCTTTTGATTCTTGATTTTTTGTTTTCATAAGTTCACTTCCTTTCAAAATCGGGTAAAAAAATAGACACCTCATTTTTTGAAGTGTCTACCTATTAAATATTCAAATTTTATTGGAAGTATCTTTATATCTTCACTTTTCAAGGATAAATCGTCGTATCAAAGCTCATTCATAAGTAGTAAATTAGTAGTAAATTGAGTGGTTTTGACCTTGATAAAGTGTGATAAGTCCAGTTTTTATGCGGATAACTAGATTTTTATGCTATTTTTCAAATAAAAAAGATGACTTACTGAACCTGTAAGCCACCTAATCAGTCGGTTTAT
>NZ_KV794458.1:19527-28648 GCF_001808785.1 Streptococcus sp. HMSC077D04
TTCCGTTAGTGAGAATAAAAAAGGAGGACTTCTACACTTTGGCGTAAAAAGTCCTCTTTAAGAAATGTATTCTTTTTCTATTATATTATTTAATAACGCATAAAAATTTTCCTAAACAAAATATCTTACTTTCACACGATAAAAGAAATTCACATACACTTATATTTTCTATTATCATGTCATGATATTTCATATTTTTATCTCCTTACATCTTTAAATCTCCTTTATTTTGATTTTTCAAATATGAGTATCTCTATGGATATTTACAAATATATAACATTGTCAGCTATCGAATTTAAAAATTCTTGGTCATGTGAAACAATGAATATTATTTTCTTATCGCTTTTACATTCGTTGATCAGATGGGATATGTTCATCATATTGCAATAATCCATTCCACTAGTAGGCTCATCAAAAAACATAAGTTTAGATTTTTTACATAGTACAGATGCAATTGCTACCCTTTGCTTTTGTCCACCTGACAAGCTCATTGGATGACGATCTTTTGATTCATATAAATCAAGTTTTTTCAGAATATTTTCAACATAACTACTTTCAATATTTTTTATTCCAAGACTTACTTCACTTGCAATAGAATCGGTAAAAAGCTGATGATTAACATCCTGCATTACAAGGGATGATATTTTTAGCCTATCTGATTTTGAAAGTCTTTTGCCGGCCAAATAGATTTCATCATTCGATTTTCTTTCTAAGCCTATAAGGCATCTGAGCAAAGTGGATTTACCAAGTCCGTTTGTTCCTACTATGCCGTAAATTTTTCCCATTTCAAAAGAGAGGTTTTTTAAATGCAATTTTTTATCTATGCCATTAAACTTAAATTCAATGTTTTTTACTTCTAAATTTCCCTTATTTTGATTTTCGGGTACTGTAAGTTTTACTCTATTCTTATTTCTTAAACCTAACTTCTTTAGCTTTTCAGACGGTATTTTCATAAAATCTATTTGAGTATATTCCTTTTGTATTTCCCCATCTTTAATCAAAAAAACTCTATCTACAATATCCATTAGATAAAATATTCTATGTTCTGAGATTATAAGAGTTTTCCCCTTATCTTTAAGTTTTATAAGCATTTCTTTTATGATTAAAATGTTATCTTCATCAAGATTTGATGAAGGCTCATCTAAAACAATGATTTCCGTTCCAGATATATAACTTGCAGCAATACATAAAATCTGCTTTTCTCCACCCGAAAGCTTAAAAATATCTCTATTTAAAAGATGTTCTATCGGAAACAAATCCAACATATCATTTAGTCTTTCATCCATTTGTTTTTTTGAAAGTCCTATATTCTCCAAATAGAGAAGTAATTCAAGAGTAGTATTTATATTGAAAAAGTGTGTCTTTGGATTTTGAAATACATTTGATACTAAGAGCGATATTTCGTATAATTCGAGGTTTTTAATATCTTTATTATCAATCCTGATGGTTCCACCCATAGAAGCTCCATCATATCGTACAGCTAACCCATTGATAGAATTTATAATTGAAGATTTTCCGCTACCACTTTTCCCAGTAAATAATACACATTCTCCTTTTTTTACATCTAAAGAAATGTTTTTTAACACTTTAGGAGAATTTCCATAAGATAGAGATAAATTTTCAATTTCTACCATAAAGCTCCTCCTATAACCATAATCAGTATTGAAAGCACATAAACAAAATCAACTGTTTTCGTTTTGACGGATATGTACCTTGTTTTTTTAACAGGATTTTCAATACATTTTGTTTCTGCTGCCTTTGCAATATCATCAGAAATATTAGAAGATACAACAAGTAAAGGCACAATTACATACTCGATGTATGAAATTGGATTTTTAAATGTAATACCTCTTATTTTCATAGCAAGTTTTATATTGTGACTTTCTTCCCTAAATGAAGGAAAAAACCTAAACATTACAGCAATTGGTATAGAAACAGTACGAGGTAAATTCATTTTATCCATTGAGGATATTACACTTCCTACATCCGATGTTTTTAAAAAAAAAACTTCCCGCACTAAATGGAAGATAAAACATCTTACATACAGCAAATAGCATAAAAAACATCATTAAAATAGCATCCATATTTCTAATTACATCAAGATTAGGTATCAAAGAAAGAACCCCAAAAAATAATATGTTTTTTAAGGCTTCTTTCTTAAATCCATTCATTAAAAAAAGAAATGAAATAAGAAGCACAATTCCCCATTCAAAATAGGTATTTACTTTATAAAATACAGCAAATCCAAGTGAAAAACTTACTAAAATTTTACTAATTGGATTGGGATTATATGGATTGTCTAAAGAAACGAGCATTATACAATACCAGCTTTTTCGAAATGCTTTTTCAAAAAGACTTTACCGATATATGCGCCGAGTATCCCGCCGACAACAGCACCGATATATACTAATACCATACTTCGATAATTCAAAAGTGCTATGAGCTTCATTATATAATCGTGACCCATACCGCCTGTTTCCGCCAGTTTAATAACCTTGTCTTTAGCCAACAAAACTTGCATAAGGAAACCACAAATCCAAGTGTTGAATACGGCAAATGAGAGCATATTAAATTTAAATGATTTATATTCTCCTTTTTTTCTTAAAAGTTCCGCAATTGCCATACTGATTACAGCATGTATCAATATTACATATGTATTTCCCATTGCAATTGCTAAAAGACTACAAATCAACCCAAGTATAAATAATCCCCATGATTTTTGAACTTTTGCCATAAAGAGCATTATAACTATTCCTGTTATAATGCCTGCCAGTGTAGGGTATGCCAAGTATAAAATCGGTACAATACCAATCATTCCCGAAGCAAACATAAGTACAAAATATATTACTGTAAATACACCTATCGTAACTAAATCTTTAATTCTTAATTTTTCCATTTTTATATTTTCCTTCTAAATAAGTTTTCACTGAATATTTGATTTTCTAAGCATTGCTTTATAAAATTCCGAGCTTTTACAAAGTTCTTCATCTGTCCCTATCGCTTCAATTTTTCCGGCATTTAATAAAACGATTTTGTTTGCATTTCTTATTGTTCTTAATCTATGAGCAATAACAATTGCCGTTTTTTCTTTTATAAGTTCGGATAAAGCCTCTTGAATTAGACTTTCATTTTCAACATCCAGAGATGCTGTAGCCTCGTCAAGCAATATGATTGGTGCGTCTTTTAGTATTGCCCTTGCTATTGAGATTCTTTGTCTTTCTCCGCCTGAAAGTCTTTGTCCGTTTTCACCTATTACTGTATCTATTCCATCCGGCATTTTGTCTATAAATTCATAACATCTTGCTATTTTAGCCGCTCTTATAATCTCTTCATCTGTAGCATCTTTTTTACCGATTTTTATATTATCTTTTATGCTTGAATTAAAAAGAGTAACATCTTGGAAAACGATAGAGAAATTTTTAAGGAGTGTTTCCGGATCAATTTTACCGATGTCCTCTCCCCCTATCAAAATCTTTCCTTTATCTATATCCCAAAATCTTGCAGCAAGCTTGGTGAGAGTTGTTTTTCCGCTTCCGCTTGAACCGATTAGCGCAGTGATTTCACCCTGCTTTGCAGTAAAGCTCACACAATTTATTACAGAATAATCATCATATCCGAAATAAACATCCTTGAACTCAATATCGTAATTTTTAATGTCAATATCTTTTTTCCCTTCTTGAACAGGCATGGTCTTTATTTCCTTTATTCTCCCTACAACCGCATCAAGCATAACTATCATTGACATAAAGGTGATTATTCCTTCTATAGGAAGATAAATACTTGCTGTAAGCATTAAGAATGCGATATAAACCAGCACACTTACCTCCCCTGCTATAAGCATGTTGACGCCGATAACGGCAACACTTATAATTCCAAGCTTTAAAATTGCGGTAGCTATTCCTGTAAGTGTTCCGGCAACAACTTCACCTTTCGTCTTCTGTTTTGTGGATGCATTTAATTTTTCAAAAAAATCATTTAACATCCTATCTTCTAAGTTGTAAGATTTTATTTGCTCTATCTGCTCTATATTTTCCTGTAGATTATCAAAAACCTTACGATTATCATCTATCCAGCATTGTACTATTTTTTTCTGACTTTTCTTTGATAAAAATATAATTAGAATAGAAATGGGAATTACCCAAAGGGCTGCAAGTGCAAGTTTCCAATTATAGAAGATAAGCATTAAAGCAATAATACTTGTGGATATAGCCGTTGAATATATATGAGGTACAGCATGAGAAAAAATTGTTTCATATAAGTTCATGTCATTCATCATGGTTTCCGCAAGGTCTGCCAAATCTCTTTTACCAAAATAAGAAAGAGGTAATTTCTTTAACTTTTCCGCTAACTCAATTCTTGAATTTGCACTCTCGTTGTACACATTGGTGTAAAGTCTTACATAATCCCACCTCGCTATTAAGAACATCACAATCATCATTACTACAATTAGTACAATATAATGAACAGAAGTAAAATTGTAACTCTCAATACTTTTTAAAATGCCTATATACTGAAACAGAAACATAAAACCGATCATTGGTGCGAACAATTTAGTTAAATTAACAAGCGTGTGTGAAAATATGGCTTTTTTTAAGTTAAGAGCGCCTTTTTCTGACATCGCATATTTTTTCATAAAATAAGAAACCATATGTTTAACCTCCTATCTTCCAATTTACGGATTTTTGATATTCTTCCCAAAGTTTTTTGTAATGCCCACTCATACCTATTAAATCTGAATGCTTGCCTTCTTCTACAATTTTCCCCTTATCAATAACAAGAATTTTATCCGCATCTACTACTGTAGATAATCTATGAGCAATCATCAATGTTGTCTTGTTTTTTGATAGCTTCTTAAAAGACTCTTGAATCAAATGTTCATTTTCAGGATCTGCAAAGGCTGTAGCTTCATCTAAAATGATAATATCTGCATCTTTCAAAAAAGCTCTCGCTATAGAAATCCTTTGAGCTTCTCCTCCTGAAAAATATGTGCCTTTAGTTCCGTAAACAGTATCAAGTCCTTTATCTAAATTTTCAATAATATCTTTAGACCCTGAATTGATTAAGGCATTGTCAATTTCTTCATTAGTTGCATCAGGCTTTCCGATTAAAAGATTATCTCTTAAACTCATTTTAAATAGTTTAGAGTTTTGAAAAACAAAAGCAATTTTTCTCATTAAAGCCTCTTTTTCAAAATCTTTTATATTAATTCCTCCAATATAAATTTCACCTGTTTTAATATCGTAAAATCGTGCAGCAAGCCTTGCTATAGTAGTTTTACCACTGCCTGACGATCCGACTAAAGCAACTCGTTCTCCTTTATTCACCTTAAATGAAATATCGTCTAATACATTTTCATCTTCATAAGAAAAGCTTACATTTTTAAACTCTATCCCAACATCAGAACTTGTTTTATTTCCATAAACAAAATCATCAAACTCAAGTATATTCTCAATTTTATCTAAAGCAAGTTCCGCAAAATAACTGGATTGTGTAATCGTCGCAGTTCTCATAATAAAAGTAGCAAATGCCGGTCCTATTAGGAAGTAAATAACAGAATCTGCAACTACATTAGATAAGTTTCCATTAAATTTTATTAAGAGTAATGCCACAGGTACCAAGAAAAATGCCGTCGATGTAGAAACGGTTTCAAACCACGACATTTTATTCATATAACTCATAGTAAGCTTAAGTACATTGTCTTTTACTTTTATGATTAACGAATATAACTTATCAAAGCTCTCAACACTTTGTGCAAATGTTTTAACAACAGGAATTCCTCGAACATATTCCACTGTCTGAGAAGATAAATTGGAAAGTCCTGCATAATACTCATCTTTCATTTTTTTTGTTTCGGCTGTCATCATAGATGACATCAATGTCATACCGATAATCATCGGTATCATACTGGCAAGTCCTAACTTCCAGTTAAACACGAAGAAAAATACAAGCAGGACGATTGGCGATATAATGGTCATCGCCATATCAGGAAGTTGATGCGCTAAAAAAGAATGGGTTTCAGACGCTCCGGACACAATTACATTTCTTATCCTTCCGCTTTCTTTGTCATCAAAATACCCAAGCGGTTTGTTTATTAGTTTTGTTACGGAAGTCTTAATAATGTTATCTTCTACTTCAAATGCAAAAATATGGGATAAAATTAAACCTATTAGGTATATGAATAGCCCCAGACCGGCAAAAACTGCTGCATAAATTGAATTTTCCTTTACATAATCAAAATTCACCATCCCATTTAAAATTAAGTTATTTACAATTCTATGAATATATACCATAGGCATCAAAACCATGACACCTGATACAGCAGACATAACCATAGCAATATAGAGTAAAAAACTTTTTTTACCACCGTAAGCCTTTAGTCTTTTCAGTATTGATTTCTTCTTATTCTTCACTGAACAACTCCTCCTTTTTCTTAAAATTAGCAAACCCTATAAATAGCCTTTTTAGACTGATTTTAGAGGCTTGTTTTCAAACTCTTTTGCAATACGCATAGTTTTTCTTGTTTTTATCAGTTATTTATTATATAATAAATGAGGATTTCAATCAATTAGATATGGCTAAATAAGTCTATTCGGGATAATGTCTATTCGGGATAAAATATAAAGCACGGAGGTATAATATGAGTGATTTTTATAACTTTGTTAAAAACTTTTTTTCTACAGATGAATCTATCGATAATACAAAATACTCCACTGTAGGACATGAATTCCGTTTTAGCACGGATAATGCAGAAGGCATATATTGGTTTTACGAGGGCGATAATTTCACTATTGATATTTATGATGTTTTCATAAAAAAAGAAATTATCCATACAAGTTTTTCTGGTTTGAATAATTTCTATTTCCTTTATTTATCTTATTTAGTTACAGCAAACGGTGAATGTTTTAATCCTTATCAAAATCTTTCTTCAAATTCACTTTTTACTATAAATACAAAAAATTCTAAAGACTATAGGTTTATACTTCACAAAAATTCTCCTTATTTAGGAATCGGTATAAATTTCAATCAGTCCATGATAGAGCAATGCCTGTCCTCTTATAAGAATAAAGTCTGTAACTATGAAGATTTATTTTTTAATACCAGCATTATAATAAACAAGCCTTTAGAAAGAATCGCAAAAGATATCCTTAATTGCAAGATGGCATCTCCTGCTGCTGAAATCTTTTTTGAGTCAAAGGCAAAGGAATGGTTAAGTATTACAATAGACTCTTTTTTAAATAAGTACAGCAATCCACTATCTATTGCCGATGATGAGGCTTTGAAAAATGTCGCCAATTATATAGACGATCATTATGCAACATCTATCCCACAAGATACTTTGGAAAAAATATCCACTATGAGCGGCACAAAACTAAAAAAATTATTTAAGCAAAAATATCAATGTACAATTACAGAATATACTCAAAGACGGCGAATGAATATGGCGGAATTACTCCTACTGAACTCTACCCTTAAAATTCAGGATATAGCAGAGGCTGTAGGATATTCCTCTCACAGTAAATTTAGTACATGCTTCAAAAAATATAAGGGATTTTATCCCAAAGACATAAAAAAATATGCGAAAAATAATCTTTCTGATTAAATACATAAGGATTTAACTTTGGGGACGGTTGAGTTAGACCTTATTGGAAAATGTTAAAGTCATAATTGGTAAACCTAAATAAATTATACGTTTAGGTCTTGTTATTATCTTGTAAAATCAGTAAAGTAGCTAATTCTACTATTTTTAGGGACTTAGTCACAAAGAAAATCAAACAGTTAGACTGACTGTTTGAGTATGAAAAAAGCAGATAAAAAATCCCTTGAGTAAATAACTTAGGGGATTTTAAAGGTTGGGGTAGGGTATTGAAAAGCTCGTACAAAGTATAATAAAAATCCCCACCAAATATTGAAAATCTATTGAAATGTATTGAAGTTTATTAGCAGAATACATAAGTGGAAAGCTTGATTTTAATAAATTTAGAAGATTATTGAAAAAGAAATATCACACTTTCATTCTTATTAAAATCCTTATAACTGTATTTTGAATGATTTTCCCCAATCAAGCATCCCTCTCTCTTATAAAATATATACATTCAGTTGTATGAAATGTAATGTTGTTCTTATCAGACTTGAAACTTTTACTAATCCAACTATTTATCTTACACATTTAGTTTAAACCTATAGTATCCTATTTTCTTAATATTCTACAGTGTAACACTGCATTTATATTATAACGCTAATATGTTCAGAAAAGAAATACTTTGTAAGTCAATGTCTGTTATAACGGAAATTGTTAGAGATGTCTATCATAACAGAAATTGACATAATGTCCATAACTTTCCTGAAGATAAATTATGTAATCACAAACTATTTCATATCCAATCTAGTATATGTTGTTTGGAGCATATCATCAACAAAAAAAGAACGAGCCAAAACTGCGTTCTCCTTATAATGATAAAAATATGTTTTATACCACAAAAGATATGTAAACTAATCTTTTAAATAATAAAAAAGTTCCGACGTTTGTAAATGTTTTGAGTAAATTGAAATTACTTTTTGACCTTCTGGAAATACTGTCTTTCTCTTCAAATCTAATAAAGATTGAGGAACAATTTTCCTTGATGTCTCTTTCAATGTTAATGCTAGTATCTGTTTTCTTGTACGTAGAGCATAATCAAACTCCAAATACAAATAACGTCCTGAACCAGTTAGATGAACATGCTTTCCCAATAACTCCTCAATAGATCCTAAAACTTGTAACTTTTGCATCGTGGTTCCATCATTTTTTATTTTCAACTCATCAATTATGACATGACTATTTAAACAATCGTCAAAGAAACTGCCTGCACCTTTTCGGTAATCAACACCACATAGGTGCATGAAATTAGTAGGTGAAAAATGAAGTTCAACACTTTCTATTTCTGTTTCATAATACATGATTTTGCCAACGAAGTGTTCTTTAAAAAAAGAAGCCGCAATTTGTAACTGAGTAAAAAAACGCTGAAGTTTTATTTTTTCGGTGTAATTTGGATTACGATAATCTCTAGAATTTGCCATATTTTCCTCACAAAAAAGGTGGTTTACAGAGTCTGTAAGCCACCTAGTCAGTCGGTTTATTCTG
>NZ_KV794458.1:28748-29181 GCF_001808785.1 Streptococcus sp. HMSC077D04
AGTCGGTTTATTCTGGTGTCTGCCACCGCTTGGCCCGTACGTCCAAGATTGCTATCGGATTTCGTTCTGGTGTCCGCCACCGCTTGGCCCTTATGTCCAAGATTACTATCAGATTGACCATGAGCCGACCACTCATTTATAGACATATTGTATCTTTAAATAGCTACAATTTCAAGTGTAAACTCTTCTATTTGGTCGTATAAGCAAAACTGATGGCACTATCTGCTTGAGAGATTTTTCTAAAGGTATAGTTAGGGTTGCCACCATAGTTGGTTTCAGACACAAGGAAAGAACCGTCATCATATACTTTCTCGACAAAAGCCACATGACCGTAGATGGCTGGTGTGCCATGTGTACCTCCCACAAAAGAAACAATGGCACCTGCTCTTGGTGTAGAGCCAGTTTCCCCACCAAGACTTGAAGCTGTCGCAAC
>NZ_KV794458.1:29281-30424 GCF_001808785.1 Streptococcus sp. HMSC077D04
GTTTCCCCACCAAGACTTGAAGCTGTCGCAACCCAGTCCTGACCATTTCCCATAGTATTAATGATTGAAATCTTTTCTCCATTTCTACCTTTTAGCTTTAATCCTAACTGGTTCATACGAGCCGCAACACCCCATGTACATTGTCCATAGGCATAGGCCATACCATCTCCACCACCAGGAACAGAATGATCATACAAGTCCCCACGAACCCCTTCAAGGGATTGCGGGTCACTCTTTGCCTGTCCTCCATTTGTTTGGCTAAAGCCTTTTTCAATTTGGTAATACCATTCCGTTGCTCTGGTTTGTCTTTCTAGTAGTTTGTCACCAGAATTTCCCTCCCAATAGGTCAGAAAGAGTTGGGCGAGATTGGCTGCACTGCCCGTATTTTCAAAGAAATCCTTTAACCAACTTTGATAGTAAGGACTATCCCCATGAAGCATAAAATCAAGTTGGAGGTCTAAATCATACCACTTCTTATTTTTGCTATGTGCATAATTCAATAAAGCAGTATGACGTGTTGAACCATCTGCAGTATCTGTCCATTGACCTAAACCTAAACCTCTATGAAGAATATTAGGATAAGCACCACTATAAATGGCTGGTCCTCCAATCGCTAACCAGTTTTCATCATCCCATGAGGAATCGGTAGCTCCAACAGGAGGAGATAAGTAATCTCCTTCAGCTCGTTTAGGATTAATAGAAGATTCTACCGACCAATTTCCTAAAATAGCCGCAATGGCTTGGGGACTTGCCCCTTGAGATTTCAAAAACTCATAAATATGTTTTGCTCGTTCAAACTCATCCCCACCAAACTGACCAATTGCTGGTAAAATAGTAGTCTGAAGTTGAATGACTTTTGGAAAATAAAATTGCGGATTGACATATACCAATTTTTCTTTCTTGTTCTTATACTTTTGATAGGAAACTTTCAAACCTGTATCGTCTGGTGTCTCACCAATAACATCACCAGTTAAGACCCTTGTTCCCTCAATCGCACGGCCATTATGAATGGAATACAAGGTTAAACGACTCTCATTCTCTCCTTTTCCATTAGTGAGAATGACATTGTCACCATCTAGAGATACAACTCCATCCATTGGTGCGACAATTGTTTGGTGAGCCTTCGCTTCTAGTAGAATGTAC
>NZ_KV794458.1:30524-30967 GCF_001808785.1 Streptococcus sp. HMSC077D04
TTTAGTTCCTTCATTTCCTCTTGATCGTCTTTCGAGAGTTTATACTTAGGAGTTTCATAGAGGTCTTGCATGGATTTCAAATCTTCCCCATCGTTTAAATCATGCCACAAAGTAGACAGATAATCCTTGTAAGTTTCTGAACTAAATAAGTGAACTGGTTTGTGTAACTCATAGTCATGGAATTTAAAGTTCATATACCCCATCACATCATCAACTTTTGTGTAATAAGTAATTCCTTTGTCATTTGTACGAGTATGTTCTGCATCTTCCCAAGTTAGGTGGGTATAAGCTTTTGTTAATTCAAATTCATCTTGTTGAATCAAACTAGCAGATGAAAATCCTAAAAAGAAGCTCATCATAAATAAGAGAAGAAAGACTAATCCTCCAACTATCCAGGTTACAGGATTTCCCGCCGCAAATGTAAAGAAGGAAAAGGCTGCTTT
>NZ_KV794459.1:0-344 GCF_001808785.1 Streptococcus sp. HMSC077D04
ACAATAACAGGTTCAACTGTTTCATTTGTTTTCCAGCTTGCTTGTGCTATTAAACCTTGTTGAATCATCCTTTGTACGATTTCTTCTGAAATTCCTCTACATTCTGTTAAGTAATATCTGGCCAGACTGCAGTTAGAATCTTCTATTCTATTTAAAGGATAATAAAATGGTCTCTCTCTTTTTTCTTGAACAGCTTCTTTTTGAAAAGGTTCTTCAGAAAGAAAGGCTAGAGCTTCTTTAAAGGAAATTCCCTGAACAAGTCGAACAAAATCAATGACATCACCTTGAATATCTCTTGAAAACCATTTAAAAGTATTGGTAGTTGAAAAAATCCGAAATGAATC
>NZ_KV794460.1:0-210 GCF_001808785.1 Streptococcus sp. HMSC077D04
AATCGCTTTATGAAAGGTAAAACTTTGATTAGACAATTTAATCTTCAGTATAAACCACAGTATATATATAGAAGAATTCCTCTTAGCAAAATTAAAGAAAAAATAGAACAATTAGATTTTCTTATATCTGCGGAAAATAGTCAGAATGCTTTTGAAGATATAACCAAGGATTTCATTACCCAAATATCATATCTAGAGAATATGATTGAA
>NZ_KV794461.1:0-3108 GCF_001808785.1 Streptococcus sp. HMSC077D04
CGATAGCATCATATCCCTAGAAGCTTTATTGATGGCACGAGTTTCTGAGTCTTGAAAATCTCTTTTGGCATGCGAAACAATCTTCACATCCTTCATTTTCTGTACCCAGCTCATGTCCAGACCGTCCGCATAGTAGTTGCCATCGCTAAGGTAGTGTAAAATTGGTAACTTAAGTCTTACAAAGAAAGGAAGACAAGAATAAAGATATCAAAGTAAAAAAATAATCATTTTTTCTTCATTTTACTTTTCTAGTTTCCGCTATTCACCTGTCACCTGCGCTTCAAATCTAATGTCTCTGTCTGAAATATTCGTTATTTTTATTTGTTTTGAGTTTGGAATCTCAAATTCCCAAGATTCTTTAGATTGAAGAACTACACCTTTTTCTGATAAATATATACTATTATTTGTATCGTTTTCTTTTATTTTTGTTGGGATATTACTTGACGATGAGTAGATTTCGCTAATTTCTTGCTTCAAAACATCATAGTTAGTCCCTAAAAGGCTTCCTTCTCCCTTCTGCCACCATGAGGTTTTCCCAGATAATTCTAATTCCCCACCAGAAATCTTAGATATATATAATTTGGGGGAGAATTCTTTTTGTTTTGATGTCGGAACTTTTAAAACTATAGAATCACCTGGTTTCAAGGTATAACTCGCATTTTTGAAGTACAAATAAATACAACATATAAATATTATTGTTACAACAACAACCGCTCCTGAACATCCTAGATTCCATTTATTAAGTTGTTTTCTCTTGTTAATCACTTATTATTCTCCTCGTATGAATCTATACCATCTTGGATTGCAGAAGCGTCTCCTTCATTATCACCAAAATTCCCATTTGATTTATTTTTGAAAAATTTAACACCATCTTTATCTGAAGCCAATTGAGCTAAACCTGCATAATTTTTGATCTGCTCATCTTCCATTCCTAAATATCCTTTTGCTACATATCCAAAAAGATAGTTCCCTAAATAATCATCTCTTAAGTTACCTTCCCACTTACGTGACCAAAGTGAAAATTCAAGTTCATCATTATAATTTCTACTCTTTAAGTCTAAAGGTTTTCCAGTATTTACCAAATTTACAAAATCAGTAAGGTCAATACTAACCTGTGTCAAATCTGCTGAATTTATCATTATATCATCTCCAGGACTTTTCCATACTTTTCTACCTTCGTTAATTAGATAGTTTCTTTGTTTCATGTCTCCTTCATGAATAGATAAAATATCATTAGCTAGATTATTAGATACTTCCTTTATATCTATCCCTGATTTTTTTAATTCAACACTTTGACCTGGTTGCAGAGTATACTTACCAAGATTTTGTGCCCATAGATTAAAGAAAAAAATAGCCGCCAAACCTACAACAAGTGTTAAACTACAACCTAAATTCCAATTTGATTTTCTCTTCAAGTTCATTTATAACTCTCCTTATAGTCGTCATACCTTTCTGGAGATCTATCTATTCTGCAAAATTTCGTTCTCTTTCCTTTTTCTACGCTGACCCGACCACCTGATACACTGCAACAATACTATCATACGAAGAATCAAATAGACCAAACGAAGGATTTTCATCCTAGTAAGAACTGAGCTAAACTCTTCTCTTACTAATTCTATTTCCTGAATTAAATCCTCAATATTCTTACCTAGCTTTTTCTCTACAATAGTAGCATTTTCTGATATCAGATAATATTTAGCATCCAAAGTTGAAAAATACGCTTCAGACAGTGTTCCTTCTAAAGGAAATGAAATATCGTAATTATTAGGAGTTTGATTATATTCAGCGAAGACTTGTTGACCATATTTACAAGGATACCCCGTAATTTTAATATTTTTATAATCTAAATGCATTAACCCGTCTAAGGAAGGGGTCGTCCACTCCTCTTTATAGTGGTATAATTTCATTTTCTTATCTACCATTGGCCAAACCATAACATACCGACTATGCATGAATTCCTTAGTTAATGCTGAGTTACTTGCCAAACTGGTCGCACCAATCTCATATACTGACCAAATAAGAACTACGAGCATTAAGACAGCTTGAGTTGGTTTGTTTTTATAATAGTTTTTCATTTTATTTAACATTTTGCTCTCCGATGGAAGGATTGGGTTTATCTAAATCTTTTTGGAAATGTTGGATAGCATTCATAAATTTTTCAAAAGTTATTAATTGTTCACTAGAATGAGAAGAGATATATAATTTATAAGTTTCTTCTAATTTCTTCATTCCTTTCGTATAATCCCCTTCTCCAATATTTTGAACAAATTCATAAGCTCTATAGCCAGATGTTTTTTCAACATTATCGTAGTATGAGTTTGTAACATCAACTACACTATCTCCGTTCTTTATTTCGTGGTAAATATTAACAGCATCTAAATCTGAACGATAATCATCATTGCCAAGACTAGGAGAAATTCCCATAGCACCAACTACATCTCCTTGCCAACCTGCTAAATCATCCTCATTTTCTATTCCATGATTATCTGTATAATGTGCAGAAATTGTGGCAGCCATATGAGAATAATCTATTGTCCCTCCAAATTGAGATAGCAATTCCCTTACTCTTGCTTTCTGCTTCTCGTCTAATTTATTATAATTTCCTTGACCATATGCTTTCTCAGAAGCCAAATTCAGTTTCCCTTTTATCTCATCATTTGTATCCCCCTCTTCAATCTTTTCCAATCTCGTAAAATTATGCTGATTCTGGATAGCTTTCTGAATCGTATCAATCTCATAATCTTCTAATCCATATTTTTTCAGTATGTATTTCAGTTTGTCATTTATGCCAACTATTATACCATTCACCCCATTTGGACTATATAGTCCAGCGACAATTTGCCAAGCACCATAAGATTTATCACCATAAGAGTATGAAGCAACTATCTTAAAGAATTCTACATTTGCTTTCTTAGTCCCATATTTCTTTTCCATACTAACATATAATTTCAGTAATATTTCTGATTCAGTTTGACTAAATCCATATTGCTGTTGGAGTGTCTGAATAGATTTTTGTTTTTTACTTATTGGTATGGATGGCTCAATTTTTTGATTTTCAATCTTCACATCCTTCATCTTCTGTACCCAGCTCATGTCCAGACCGTCCGC
>NZ_KV794462.1:0-4032 GCF_001808785.1 Streptococcus sp. HMSC077D04
CTCAAGTGACAACTATATTAGTATATCACAGCTGCTTTTTCTTGTCAACACTTTTTTGAAACTTTTTGAACTTTTTTTCATCAAGTGTTTCCAACCGCAACATACCATAGTCCGTACGGGATTCGAACCCGTGTTACCGCCGTGAAAACGCGGTGTCTTAACCCCTTGACCAACGGACCTGAGTTGTTATTTTCAACTCTTACTATTATACCCACTTTTCTAACTTTGTCAACTACTTTTTTAAACTTTTTTTATTAATTTTACAACAGCTTCCGTTCGAGCTGTATGTGGGAACATATCGACCGACTGGATATAATGGAGATCATAGACTTCTACTAACCTCACCAAATCACGAGCCAAGGTCGAAACATTGCAAGAAATATAGACCATTTTTTCTGGTACATAGGTAAGAATAGTATCTAATAACTTATCATCCAGACCTGTACGTGGAGGGTCAACAATTAAAGCATCTGCTCGGTAGCCTTCCTTGTACCAACGAGGAATAACCTCTTCTGCTGTTCCAGCTTCATAATGAGTATTATCAAATCCCATTCTTTTAGCATTTCGCTTAGCATCTTCAATGGCTTCTGGAATAATATCCATACCTCTGAGTGTTTTAACTTTCTTTGCAAAGGCAAATCCAATCGTTCCAACTCCACAATAAGCGTCAATCAAATGGTCTTCTTTAGCAACATCCAGCGCTTTTACTGCCTCGCTATAGAGGACTTCTGTTTGTTCAGGATTTAGTTGATAGAAAGCTCGAGGGGATAGTGAAAATTCATAATCGAGTACACCTTCTTGAATACTCTCTTGTCCCCAGATAATCTCTGTCTTTTCGCCATAAATCTCACTGGTTTTAGCTGTATTTGTATTTACAGCTACTGTCACAACCTCTGGAAAATCTTTAACCAAGTCTTTTACCAGTTGGGTTAAATTAAGCTGACGGTTTGTAACAATAATAATCTGAACCTGTCCAGTCTTTCTAGCTCGTCGAACCATAATAGTTCTAACACCTAGAACTTTTCTCTCATCCGTGATTGGAATCTGGTGATAAGTAAGTAATTCTGCTAGGCGATTAGCAATCACTTGAGTTTCCTTGTCTTGTACCAGGCAGTCTGTCAACTCTACTAGATAGTGAGAGTTTTGTGCATACAAGCCCGCCTTGACCTGATTCTTAAATTTTCGAGTCTGAAATTGTAGCTTAGCACGGTAGTACTTTGGTTCCTGCATTCCAATCGTTGGACGAATTTCATAATTTTCATACCCTGCAGGAGCGAATTTTTTTAGCGCTTGATGAAGCAAGTCCGTCTTGAACTCCAGCTGCTTATCATAATGCAGGTGCATAATTTGACAGCCTCCGCACTCATTGTAAATAGTACAAGCTGGCACAACTCGAAATTTAGACTTCTTGTTAACCTTTAGTAATTTTGCTTCAACAAAGTTACGTTTAATAGAAGTAATCTGACAATAGATATCTTCTCCTTTGAGAGCACCAGGCACAAAGACTAATGTTTTTTGATAAAAGCCAATTCCCTCACCATTAATTCCCATGCGCTTGATTTTTAATGGTATTTTTTGTTTCACTTTCAGATTCATACCCCTATCTTATCACATTTTGAGTTATAATAGAACTATGAAAATCACAAAACTTGAAAAGAAAAAAAGACTCTATCTGATGGAGCTTGATAATGACGACAAATGCTATATCACCGAAGACACGATTGTTCGTTTTATGTTATCAAGAGATAAGATGATAAGCCAAGAAGAATTAAAAGAGATACAGGTCTTTGCTCAATTTTCTTATGGTAAGAATCTAGCTCTCTACCACCTATCCTTTAAAGCTCGCACTGAAAAAGAAGTGAGTGAATATCTGAAAAAATACGATATTGATGAAAACATCGTTTCTCAAGTCATTGCTAATCTTAAAGAGGATAATTGGATTAATGATGGTCAGTACACCTACGCTATCATAAATGCCAACCAACTTTCAGGAGACAAGGGGCCTTATGTACTGACTCAAAAATTAGCACAAAAAGGAATTTCAAAATCTACTATAGAAGAGATTTTGAAAGAATTTGATTTTTCGGAAGTTGCTCAACGTGTAGCTAATAAACTATTGAAAAAATATGAGGGAAAACTTCCAGCTCGTGCTTTACAAGATAAGATTATCCAAAATCTGACCAACAAGGGTTTTTCCTATTCTGATGCTAAAAGTGCCTTTGACCAGTTGGATAGTCAAGTTGACCAAGAAACGACTCAGGAACTCATCTTCAAGGAACTCGATAAGCAATATGCCAAGTATTCCCGAAAATATGAAGGATACGAACTTAAACAGCGTTTAACCCAAGTTTTAACACGAAAGGGCTACGATTTTTCGGATATAGCAAGCGCTCTCAGAGAATATCTTTAATATTTTCATGTAAAATTCACAGATTTTAGGTAATTTTATGGTACAATAGTAAACGATAAACTTATAAATTGTAGAAAGTTGGTTAGTTATGAAGCTTCCAAAAGAAGGCGACTTTATTACAATTCAAAGTTATAAGCATGATGGGAGTCTCCACCGAACTTGGCGGGACACCATGGTACTAAAAACAACAGAAAACGCCATTATTGGTGTCAACGATCACACACTGGTTACCGAAAGTGATGGTCGTCGTTGGGTCACTCGAGAACCGGCTATTGTTTACTTTCACAAGAAATATTGGTTTAATATCATTGCCATGATTCGCGATAATGGAATTTCCTACTATTGCAATATGGCTAGCCCCTACTATCTGGATGAAGAAGCACTGAAGTATATTGATTACGATTTGGATGTTAAAATTTTTACAGATGGGGAAAAACGTCTCTTAGATGTTGAGGAGTATGAGCGTCACAAACGCAAAATGAATTATTCTGATGACTTGGACTATATTTTAAAAGAACATGTCAAAATTCTTGTTGATTGGATTAACAATGGACGTGGTCCTTTCTCAGAAGCCTATGTAAATATTTGGTACAAGCGCTATGTAGAACTAAAGAATCGGTAAAGTTGTCAAACTGGGGTGTAAGCCCTGGTTTTTTTATTTGAAAAACCCAGCTTTTCAGCTGGGGTGATTTCTATATATCTAATTTCGTAACAGTAAATTTGATGTGGGAGTAGTCTTTTTCAACATCCTTATCAAGCATGAACGCTGTGGCGTCCTTCTTAACTTGAACCAGGTCAATATTCTGGGCTTGGGCTGCATAGACGCATCCACAATAACATTGACGATAGATATCATACTCTTCACACATCTCTACTGAACGTTTGTAACCCTGATTTTTCTTGAAATCACTTGGAAGATAGTGGGTTGTATAAATCTTTTGCACATCGATTCCGATGCTGTTGATGGTTTGAGAATTCTTATGAGGACTAATGGTCAAGGCTGAACCAAAGTAGTCAAAACCCAAATCCATAGCCACTTGGGCTGTCTTATCCAGTCGGTAGTCAAAACAAACCTTGCAACGGTCGCCACCTTCTGGTTCTTCTTCCAGTCCTCTGACTAACTTACGGTATTCATTTGGTTCGTAGGGAGCTTCTAGGTACTGGACCGTATTTCCTGTCCGCTCATTGAAATCACTTACAAATTTCTTAGTAACATAGGCCCGTTTATGATATTCTGCCTTGGGATGGATATTAGAATTGGCAAAATAGATGGTCACATCAGCGTATTTGGTCAGATATTCTAGGGTATAGGTACTGCAAGGGGCGCAGCAAACATGCATGAGAATGGTCGGCCGTTGCTCATTTTTCTCCCATACTTGTACCATCTTCTGCATGACACGGTCATAATTAATCTTCTGATTGGGGTTCATCTTGCTCAGAATTTCTTCTACATCGATCATGTTCTTCTCCTTTTTCTAGTCTTATTTTATCATATAAGTTAGGAGAGCTCAAATCTATTTAGAAGTGAATATCATAAAAAGGAGGGATAGGCATTCCCTCCTTTTGTGTTTCTTATGAATTGCTTCGTAGCTAATACTCAATGAAAATCAAAGAGCAAACTA
>NZ_KV794462.1:4132-9015 GCF_001808785.1 Streptococcus sp. HMSC077D04
CGTGGTTTGAAGAGATTTTCGAAGAGTATAAAGCTTACATCATCCCGCCCATCATGCTTGGATCCATTGCTGGAGCTGGGGCTGCTGGTTCAGGTTTATTGGCTACGACTGCTTCTGTTGTCAAAATCAAGCTGGCTACAGATGCTGCATTTTGTAAAGCTGAACGGCTCACTTTAACTGGGTCGATGATTCCCTCTTCAATCATGTTGACCCATTCGCCAGTTGCTGCGTTGAAGCCTGTACCAAGTTCAGCATTTTTCAAACGATCGATAACGATAGAGCCTTCAAATCCTGCATTGTGGGCGATTTGACGAACAGGTTCTTCCAAAGCACGGAGAACAATATTGCGGCCTGTTGCTTCGTCTCCTGTCAATTCCAAATCAGCCACGGCTGAGATAACATTTACAAGGGCTGTTCCACCACCTGCAACGATTCCTTCTTCAACAGCTGCACGAGTAGCGTTGAGGGCATCTTCAATGCGGAGTTTCATTTCTTTCAACTCAGTTTCAGTTGCGGCTCCGACCTTAATAACCGCTACACCACCTGACAATTTCGCTAAGCGTTCTTGCAATTTTTCACGGTCAAATTCAGAAGTTGTGGTTTCGATTTGAGACTTGATAACTACAACACGGTGAGAAATCGCTTCAGGATTTCCAGCACCTTCTACGATAACCGTGCTATCTTTGTCCACAGTTACTCTCGCTGCTTGACCAAGAGCTTCAATTGTCGCATCTTTCAACTCAAGACCTAGGTCTTCTGTGATAACTGTTCCGCCTGTTAAGATGGCGATATCTTCAAGCATGGCTTTGCGACGGTCACCAAAACCAGGTGCCTTGACTGCTACTACGTTGAAGGTTCCACGAATCTTGTTCAATACAAGGGTTGGAAGAGCCTCGCCATCCACATCATCCGCAATAATCAAGAGTGGACGATTGCTTTGGAGAATACTTTCTAGGAGTGGCAAGATTTCTTGAATATTTGAAATTTTCTTATCAGTAATCAAGATGTATGGATTTTCAAGGTCAGCCACCATTTTTTCGCTATCTGTCACCATGTACTGTGAAAGGTAACCACGGTCGAACTGCATTCCTTCAACAACTTCCAGTTCTGTTTCCATACCACGTGACTCTTCGATAGTGATGACACCATCTTTTCCAACCTTTTCCATGGCTTCAGAGATGTACTCACCGACTTTTTCAGAACGAGAAGAGACAGCAGCAACCTGAGCGATGGCTTCTTTGTTGGCAACAGGGATAGCGTTGTTTTTCAAGGCTTCTACTGCTGCAGCAACTGCTGTTTCAATACCGCGACGAATGCCGATTGGATTTGCGCCTGCTGTGACGTTTTTGATTCCTTCGCGGACTATCGCTTGGGTCAAAACAGTTGCAGTTGTCGTTCCGTCACCTGCGATATCATTGGTTTTTGAAGCTACTTCTGATACCAATTTGGCACCCATATTTTCAAAATGGTCTTCCAATTCGATTTCTTTGGCAATGGTCACACCATCATTGGTAATCAAGGGTGAGCCAAATGATTTTTCAAGAACGACATTACGACCTTTTGGTCCCAAGGTTACTTTAACAGTGTCTGCAAGGATATCGACACCACGAACCATAGCTGAACGGGCATCTGATGAAAATTTAATTTCTTTTGACATACTTACTTTCTCCTTCTATTCTTCAATGATAGCCAAGATGTTAGCTTCCCCTACGATGATGTATTTTTCATCGCCATCTTTGACATCAAGACCTGCGTGAGCTTCAACTAAGACACGATCTCCAACCTTGACATTTGGAGCCACCAAGTCACCGTTCAAGGTACGAACACCTTGTCCAGTAGCTACAACTTGGGCTGTTTTTGTTTTTTCTTGGGCTGAACCTGCAAGAACAAAGCCTCCAACAGTTTGTTCTTTTTCTTCTACTTTTAAGACCACACGGTCCCCTAATGGTTTCAACATCTGATTTCCTCCATGATGAACTACATATTGTTAGCACTCTTTATATCTGAGTGCTAATTCATAGTTCTATTGTATCACTTGGTCAGAAATAGTCAAGAAAAAAGTCTGACTTTCTCAAGATAAAAAGCCTGAGACCAACTCAGACTTTTTAATGCTTAAAATGGCAATTCTTCCTCTTCCAAAACTAAATCTGCCAGATCCTGCCCTGCGTTATTTTCTCGCATGGCACGTTGAGCACGACTTTCCAAGAGTTGGAATCCTGTCACAAGGACTTCGGTCACATAGTTCATTTGACCATTTTTCTCAAAGCGACGAGTACGCAATTCCCCATCAACGGAAATGAGACTTCCTTTAGTTGCGTAGCTGGCTAAACTTTCTGCTAGTCTGCCCCAAAGGACCATATTAACAAAATCGGCTTCACGTTCCCCGTTTTGATCTTTGTAACGACGGTTGACTGCAATGGTTGCTCGCGCTACTGACTTGTCATTGTTGGTTTTGTGCAATTCTGGTGTAGACGTTAAACGTCCAATCAAGATAACTTTATTATACATATTTTCTTCCTCCTACTTATCTATTCGTAAGAACTCAAAAAAAGTTACAGAAATTTGTAACTTTTCGAGGAAATTTTTTACTTTTTATGAACCATGAAACCTGTTGCTTGTTGATTGGCCATAATGGTCATATCTGTAATCTGCACACGACGAGGTTGACTAGTCACATAGACTACTGTGTCTGCAATATCCTGAGCTTGCAAAGCTTCTATTCCTTGGTAAACGGACGCAGCCCGCTCTTTGTCACCATGAAAACGTACCGTCGAAAAATCTGTTTCGACAATTCCAGGCTGAATGGTCGTCACCTTGATATCCGTTGCGATGGTATCAATTCGCAGACCATCTGAAAAGGTCTTAACTGCTGCCTTGGTAGCTGAGTAAACAGCGGCACCAGCATAGGCGTAGATTCCTGCGGTTGACCCCATGTTGATGATATGTCCTTGATTGGCTTTTACCATTGCTGGCAAGAAACAGCGAGTGACTGCCATCAAACCTTTGACATTGGTATCCAGCATAGTCAGCATATCCAATTCTTCATAGTCTTGATAGGGAGCCAAGCCAAGAGCTAGTCCAGCGTTGTTGACCAAAATATCAATCTGCCCTATCGTTTCTAGAATATCGGAGCAGACAGTCTTGACCATGGTCATATCCGTGACATCTAGCGGAAAAGTCCAAACTGTTTGATTTGGAAAAGTTTCTGCAAGCTCCGACTTGAGGGTTTCTAGTCTATCTATCCGTCGTCCAGTTAGAACGACATTCTCACCCTGCTCCAGATAAGCACGCGCAATCGCTTCACCAATTCCTGATGTCGCTCCTGTAATCACTACATTTTTTGCCATCTTATTTCCTTCTATCTGGTCTATCAGATACTGACAAGTTCCTAAGCAGTCCAGTGTTTAGCTGGATCAAATGGAGTTCCAACAACTTGGTCTTCTGATAATTCAATAACCCCTCGTTTTTGCGGAGCATTTGGCAGATGCAATTCACGAGGACTGCACATCATTCCAAAACTCTTTTCACCACGAAGTTCGCCTGAGAAAATGAGATTGCCTTTTGGCATCATGGCTCCAGGAAGAGCTACAATGGTTTTCAAACCAACACGCGCATTAGGAGCCCCTGCAACGATTTGCACTGTCTTGTCACTTGCAACTGCAACTTGGCAGATGTTAAGGTGGTCACTATCTGGATGAGCTACCATCTCGACAATTTCACCGACAACAAACTTAGGTTCCCTATCATTGACAATTTCTTCTGTAAAACCTTCCGCCTTCAATTCTTGGTTCAAACGAGCGGCTTGCTCATCTGTCAAAAAGACTTGACCACGCTCTGCAATTTCAAATAAACTTGAAACTTCAAAAATATTCCACGCCACTGTTTCCCCATTATCTTTGAGAAAAACACGGGCTACCTTGCCTTTGCGCTCCACATCCTGTTTGGCATCTCCGCTATTTTTCACGATGACCATAAGGACATCACCGACATGTTCTTTGTTATATGTAAAAATCATTGTTTCTATTTTCTCCTATTTCAGTCCTGCTAAAAAGTCGTTAATTTGTTGCTTACTTTTACGGTCGCGATTAACAAAACGACCGATTTCCTTGTCCTTTTCTAGTACAACAAGGCTGGGGATTCCATAAACATCCCAGAGTTTGGCCAAATCCATATACTGGTCTCGGTTCACACGAATAAAGGTGAACTCTGGATTGGTCTCCTCAATTTCTGGCAAGGCAGGATAGATATAACGACAATCGCCACACCAGTCCGCCACAAAAAGAAAGACCTTCTTCCCATCTTTTTCTACTAAAGATGCCAATTCTTCTAAACTTGCTGGTTGTATCATAAGACTTCCTCCTCATAGACTAGGTCTTCATTTTCATAGATAAAGGTATAATGACGGCCATCCTCAAAAATGACACCACCGACTAGTCGTTCTAGACTACTTTCATAAACTTGAACATAGAGAGTCGCAATTTCCCCCATATCTGAAAAATGGTCTCGCACAATCGCTGTCAACTCTTCCTGAGTCTTCCTGAGCTTACGGTCATCTGCAACTTTTTTCGTAGCAAGGGCAAGGCTCCCAATACCAAGCAGAGCCAGACCTGCCATCCACATTTTTTTAGCTTTCATACCATTCATTTTAACACAAAAAAGGCTTTAGGACAAATGAGGAAGCAGCAGAAAATCAAGTAAAAAGCCTCTTCCTTTAAGGAAAAGGACTTCTTATACTCAATGAAAATCAAAGAGCAAACTAGGAAGCTAGCCGCAGGCTACTCAAAGCACTGCTTTGAGGTTGTAGATAAGACTGACGAAGTCAGCTCAAAACAGCGTTTTGAGGTTGTGGATGACGCTGACGTGGTTTGAAGAGATTTTCGAAG
>NZ_KV794462.1:9115-23192 GCF_001808785.1 Streptococcus sp. HMSC077D04
ACGTGGTTTGAAGAGATTTTCGAAGAGTATGATTCTTATTGCCAGGCGCCTGAGTTACCAACGTAGTAACCATCAGGTGTGTAGGTATTGCGAAGCATCTTACCTGATGAAGCTAGATAATACCACTTACCATTGTCTTTGACCCAATCATTCGCAATCATGGCACCAGAAGAACTTACATAATACCATTCTCCCTTGTCATAAAGCCAAGTGCTTGCTTTCATGGCTCCTGAGGTTGATAAATAGTACCACTTGCCTTGGTCGTAAAGCCAGTCACTCGCAATCATGGCTCCTGATGATTTAAAGGCATACCAGTTGCTACCTTGATAAAGCCAAGTTTGATTGAACATGACCCCTTTATCATTCATAAAGTACCAAGTTCCATTGTCATAAACCCAATCCTTCTGCACTAATTGACCTTGTTTTTGATAGTACCAGTTTTGATTTGATTTTAGCCAACTTTCTGCTTTTACAATTGGATAAAGTTCTTTGAAAGATCCTCCATCATATTTATGACTAATAGACTTTTGTTTTTCAAGTTTCAACTCACCATTGTCATAGTCTGCCCAAGCAAAGACTTTTTGACCATTGACAGTCTCTGGTAGGGTGGCAGTGTAAGTCTTGGTTTGATAATCCCATTTAGCATCGAGGTAGGTGTATTGATCATTTGATTCTTCAATACGATAGTAACCTCTCTTTCCACTATCATTATGAATATCATCCACAACTTTCGTTGACCAGGTCTTTACTTCATTTCCGCTCTTAGCTTCTACCTTGATATCTCCTCTATAGCCATATGGAACATAGAAATTCAGGTAACGCCCCTCTACGCCCATCATAGACTTGTCCTTTTCTTGACCTAGGAAATTGACAGTTTGATCTTGACCATCGAGACTAACCGTCCACTCGATTTTCTCGGTTTTTGGCAAATCCAAGACTTTTATATCCACTTCATGACCATTGTTAAACCGAAGAATCTTGCCATCTTGATACTGCACTCCACACTTAACAACCCATTCTTCTTTAAGCTCAAATGCCTGCCCTGAATGTGGAAAAGCCAGTAAAGCTAGACCAGCTAGAGACAAACCAAATAATGTGATTTTTTTCATTGTAGATCCTCCTTAGGTGTTGTTATGTTAATTATATCACTATATTTTTATTTTGCAAATCTTATCCTAAATATGCAAGCAAAAAACCTCTGAGATTGGTCTCAAAGGTTCTGATTTTACTAATTGCTGTTCTCAACTGCTGCAGTGACAAAGGCAGTGTAGAGTTCTTCTGGACGGTTTGGACGGCTTGATAGTTCAGGGTGATACTGACATGCTACAAAGAATTTATTTTCAGGAATTTCCACAATTTCGACCAAACGATTATCTGGAGAAACTCCTGAGAAGACAAAGCCTGCTGCCTCAAACTGCTCACGGAAGGCGTTGTTAAACTCATAACGGTGACGGTGACGGCGTTGCACCACTTCTTGATTGTGATAAGCAGCCGCTGCCTTTGAGCCACGTTTCAACTTAGACGGATAAAGCCCCAAGCGAAGGGTTCCCCCCATATCCTCAACATCAATCTGATCACGCATGATATCAATGATAGGGTATTTTGTTTCTGGTGCAAGCTCTGCAGAATTGGCACCTTCAAGACCCAAAACGTGACGAGCAAATTCGATACATGTCAACTGCATTCCCAAGCAGACTCCCAACATTGGAACATCATTCTCACGCGCATAGCGGATAGCTTGGATTTTCCCTTCAGTACCACGTTGGCCAAAACCTCCTGGTACGATGATTCCGTCAGCATCAGACAAAAGCTCTGCAACATTCTCTGCTGTCACATCATTGGCATTAATCCAATTTATCTTAACTTCTGCGTCGTTGGCATAACCAGAGTGTTTCAAGGCTTCAACCACTGAGATGTAGGCGTCTTGCAACTCCACATACTTACCAACAAGGGAAATCTTAACTTGTTTCTTGAGGTTCATGACCTTGTCCACCATGGCTGACCATTCTGTCATATCTGCTACTGGTGCGTCTAGTTTCAGGTGGTCACAGACAATTTGATCCATACCTTGAGCCTGCAAGTTCAATGGAATTTGGTAAAGGTGTTCAACATCCAACGATTCGATAACGGCTTCTGGTGCTACGTCACAGAACTGTGCTAGTTTATTTTTAATGCCCTGACCAGCTGGCTCTTCTGTACGAATAACCAACATATTTGGTTGAATTCCCAGTCCACGCAATTCTTTTACAGAGTGTTGAGTTGGTTTGGTCTTCATTTCACCAGCAGCCTTGAGGTATGGCAGCAAGGTTGTATGGATATACATGACATTATCCGCACCCACATCTGCCTTCATCTGACGAAGGGCCTCTAGGAATGGCAAGGACTCGATATCCCCAACAGTTCCGCCGACCTCTGTGATAATGACATCAGAGTCGGTCGTTAGAGCGGCACGCTTGATTTTTTCTTTCAAAGCATCTGTGATATGAGGAATAACCTGAACAGTTGCCCCAAGGTATTCTCCACGGCGTTCCTTACGAAGAACTTCACTGTAAATTTTACCAGTTGTCACGTTGGAATATTTGTTAAGATTGATATCGATGAAACGTTCATAGTGACCCAAGTCCAAATCTGTCTCAGCTCCGTCATCTGTCACAAAAACTTCCCCGTGCTGGTAAGGACTCATAGTTCCCGGATCAATATTGATATAAGGGTCAAACTTTTGAATGGTTACTTTGAGACCACGATTTTTCAAGAGACGGCCCAGACTCGCTGCCACAATCCCTTTCCCAATAGACGATACCACACCACCAGTTACAAAAATATATTTCGTAGACATAGATTCCTCTTTCTAAAATGCTCAAGGTCTTGTCAACTACAAGGGGACATAGAAAACAAGACCCTACTAATAAGAATAATCTGGGACTACTGCACCAGATTCACAACAAATACTCTTCGAAAATCTCTTCAAACCGCGTCAACGTCGCCTTGCCGTACGCAAGTACAGCCTGCGGCTAGCTTCCTAGTTTGCTCTTTGATTTTCATTGAGTATAAAATACAAGAAGATAACTTCTTGAAAAAACAAAAATAGCTCCCTAATAACTAGGGAGCCCCGACCTCTAAAAGAGGTGCCCGAACAATATGATACCTAAAAATAGGAAAATTGTCAATAGCTAACTTTTATTCCTCGGTGTTTTCAGAATCATCGTCTGAAAACTCGTCGTCTTCTTCGTTGAGATCCACATCTTCACCCAAGTCATCTGGAGCGATTTCGTTGATTTCTGCATCGTAAGCTTCCACTTCATTTTTCTCATCATCTGGATTTTCATCATCGTATGAAAGAGCTGGATCTGCTTCGTATGCATCTTCGTCTTCTGGATCATCTGCATTGTAGTCAATAGCATCTGAATCGCCATCCATGAAGGCATTGACGCGTTTTTTCTTAGCTTTTGGTGCTACTTCATCGTCGTCATTTTCTTCAAGAGCGATGATTTCTTCGTCAATTTCGTCCACACCATACCATGAACGAAGACCCCATTTGTTGTCCCCAAGAGAGATGAAGCTACCGTCAAAGTTCAACTCTGTGTAGAACAAAGGCAAGGCTTCGCGGATATCGCTGTTTGATGTTCCAAGGTAGTTTTGAATTTCGTTTACAAGATCGCTAAAATGCATCTCATGATCGCGACCACGAAGTTCCAAGATAGCACGCGCTACCTCAATCATAGATAGTTCACTTTTTTCTTGCCCAGCAAATACTTCTAATTCCAAAGCGTTTCTCCTCATTTATACTACTATCGCCAGAGTAAACAGACTCTGACCTCATTTTATCATTTACTCTTTATTTTACGATAATTTTGCAGAATAGTCAAAGGTTAAGGGGAAGAAAGTGACAGGACTTTTTATTTCTTTGTTACCCAGCCAATGGTGTCGTGAGGTGGGTTGTTACGGGCACGAATTGGCTGAGCTTACTATGTAGTAAGCTGATTTATAAAATATTGACTTTCCTAATATAAGAAGAATAAATCATTTACTTATAATTTTCATTCAAAAAGGTAAACTATAATCAAATATTGTACTTTTCAACCTAAATGTAGCTGATTGATACTTTCTTTTTCTAGAGAAGAAAATTTATCTGTTTGTTATATAAATTAAAAAGAGGTATTTAGCATCGCTACCTATATCTATATATTTTCTTATGAGCTAACTTACTCTGATTACTCTTTGTTTCAGTATTGTATAACAAATCATTCAATTTACGAATAATTTCTTCTTTTTGAAACTTAGAAACACTGCCTATGATTGAAACTTTTTGGGAGATTACTTCAACATACTCATCAAGCATCATATTTTGAAAATTCAAAGTAGAAATCATTTTCCCTTTAAGACCTTCTATAAATTGACTATCCAAATATAAATCTTGATAAAAACTATCAATAGTTTTGAGAATATAAAATTCTACTACTCCTTCTCCACCGGACCAATAAGATGAACTATTAGAAGTTACAGCATCAAAAATTGTTCTACTAGTATAGCTGAAATATCGATTATAACGGTAGCCCCTATAGCTTAATATCCGCTCTAGACGTAATAAACTTGATACTGATAAATCTTCTATTACATTTGATAGGTTAACTTTATTTGTCCTCAAAAGATATTCAACTGATAATTGTATACCAGTTTGCTTGTACGAATAAAAATCATTTGTGAAAATTGAATCTAACTTATCAGTAAGAAGCAAATATTCTCTACAAAAGTTATCCATTTTCTTTTTATTGCTAACACGTTTCCAATGTAATTTATTAACAGAGGCTTTTATACATTTTTCACTGTTCTTCGCACTTTTTACTACATTACCAAAGCTGAATGAATCGTATATAAAGTTAAGTCTGCTTGAGAATGAAAATTTTTTACCTGACAATAACCATTGAACATATACAATTTTAAGTTCTGACATTTGATACCTTCTACCAAACTGATTAAACCAATAAAAACCTGTTATTTTTTCATTTCGTTTTGTCCATAATTTATCTAAAATTTCATCTGTAATACAATCGCTAATATTTGTTCTTAAGATTATCTCTTTAGCTTGATAGAAAAGATAATTTTGTTGTTCTTCATCGCAACTCATTAATTTTTTAATCTCAGCATCATAAAATTCAATGTTATCATCCCATTGTGTATAGTCGGTGTAAATTAACCGATATAACATAAAAGCTAATCGATATTCTTCATTCATACTTAATATTAAGTTTTGAATTTTTTCAGCCCTTCTTTTTTGTTTTATTTCTTCTTCACTCTCAGCTTCCGTAATTTTGTTTTGGACGAAAGTTCCAATTATTCTTCTATCTAAATAATTAAAACAGATTTCTGAATACAACATACTGTTATAGAAATCATTATATTTTCTCCCATCAGACTCATAAGACAACTTTTTAAATTCTGGAAGAGAAAACTCTCTCTCTCCTTTCTCGTATAGCTTGAATAGCTGATTTAATTTAAAACGTAAAAAATCTTCATTTTGATCTTGCAATTCTTTTTCTTCTTTGGAATTCTTAATAGAATGTAATTCATTCTTCAATTTATCAACTATTACATTTAGTTCGATAGCTTTATTGTTAATAAGAGTCTCAAATAAATATTCTTTGATCCCATAATCACTTGATTGTCCCAAATAGAGACTCGTAGGTTTCTCGATTTGTAAAATTTCAAATGTATCATCCTTTTTCTCAAGACTTTGGAAAACTCCAAGATCCTGCTCAATTAGTTCTTTCCATGTATTCGAAAGAATATTATCCTGAAATTTCTTCAAAAATTCCCATTTATATTTGCAATACTTTCTATAGAAGTTATAGAAATCAGAAATTTGCTCAGATGAAAGCTTTTCTAAATATTCATCGATTGAGTAAGCTAAGTTATAATTTTCCCAGTATTCTTCATGAAAGATAGAATATACAAAATCATTACGCTCCTCTACATCAATTAATAAAAACCGATTTTCTAGAAAGACAGATACAAAATTATCGACATATTCATCTGGTTTTTTATATACTTTCCAAAATAACTCCTTCATTTCTCTTTGAAGATAGATAGAAATTTCCTCATCAACACTTGTTTTCCGCAATTCCCTCAATTTCTTTATCATCTCAGCCGATGACGAATCTTGGTTTTGAATTTTTTTATGAATCACTTCAGCATTTAGCCTAAAAACATTATAAGCAACACTTATATTCAGTTTTAGTAAATAGATATAAATAATGACTACTATTCCTGAACTTGCTTGCCAAATATATTCAAGATAATTTGTCTGATGAATAAAATCACTTAAAACAGGCATTGCAACTGTAAGGAATAAAAGGATATGGAAAAATTTTGCCCGAGTGAATCTTGACCAAATTGATTTATCTAGCATGAATTTAGTCTTGCTTACTCCTAGATAATAAGCCTTATCATTTTCCGTTAAAAATTGAAGAAAACCAACGTATATACCATACAGGCTAAATACTCCAATTTCAAAACTAATTAACTCAACGATATTGGTATTTTGAAACGAAACTGTGGGCACTTTGAAAAACTCTTGAACATAGACTAATGTTATCAGCAATAAAAGCAAGATAACTTCACTTATATCTCGAATATGAATTCTAATTTTATATTCGAGATAATCCTTAAAATTAATGTACCTCAATATAATATTTCGAACTAGAGGTATGGTTAATCCAACAATTCTTAATCCCCACAAAATATCCGATATAGAATAAAACAGTAATATAATGATAAGAGCAATATCTAAATTTCGCATTGATGTAAAACTTAAATTACTTGATTGTTTACACAACAAATACAAATAACCAATTACTATCACTATGTCCAGTTTTCTCCACCCATTAATAAACGAATTAATAGAGAATAGAAATAAGAAAATTCCGATTAAAATAAACATATACCCTCCGAGATAAGTTTTCTCTCTTCAAATTATACCAAAAAAACACGGCTCATCACCGTGTTTCTATGTTTATTTAACGAGTTTCTTCATCTCATCAATACGTGCTACTGTCGCATCGTATTTCGCTTGGTAGTCGGCTTGTTTGTCGCGTTCTTTTTGGACGACTTCTGGTTTGGCGTTGGCTACGAAGCGTTCGTTAGAGAGCTTCTTACCGACCATATCTAGTTCTTTTTGCCATTTAGCCAGTTCCTTGTCGAGACGAGCCAATTCTTCTTCAACATTGAGGAGGTCAGCGAGTGGCAGGTAGATTTCTGCTCCTGTGATGACGCTTGACATAGCGAGTTCAGGTGCAGGGATGGTTGAGGCGATTTCCAAGTGTTCTGGATTTGTGAAGCGTTTGATGTAGTTGACATTGCTGTTAAAGAAGGCTTCCAAGTCGCTATCGCTTGTCTTAACAAGGATGGTGATAGGCTTGCTTGGAGCAACGTTTACTTCCGCACGCGCATTACGTACTGCACGGATCAGGTCTTTGAGGCTTTCCACGCCAGTGTGAGCAGCAAGGTCTTCAAAGGCTGGATTGACAGTTGGGTATTCTGCTGTCACGATAGAGCCTTCTGAGATTTGTCCAAAGATTTCCTCTGTTACGAATGGCATGATTGGGTGAAGGAGACGAAGGATCTTGTCCAAAGTGTAAAGGAGAACAGAACGTGTGATAACTTTCTCTTCTTCATTTTCGCTATAAAGGACTTCCTTAGTCAATTCAACGTACCAGTCCGCAAATTCATCCCAGATGAAATTGTAGAGGATGTGTCCAGCCACACCAAACTCAAACTTGTCAAAGTTGGCAGTAGCTTTTCCGATCGTTTCGTTGAGGTTGTGGAGAATCCAGCGGTCTGTGACATTTCCAGCTTCCTTGTTGACCACTTTTTCGACATTGGCAGTTGCTTGCTCAAGGGTCAAACCTTCATTATTCATGAGGATATAACGAGAGATGTTCCAGATTTTGTTAATGAAGTTCCATGAAGCATCCATTTTCTCGTAAGAGAAGCGCACATCTTGGCCTGGTGCAGAACCGTTTGAAAGGAACCAACGAAGGCTATCTGTTCCGTACTTATCAATAACATCCATTGGATCAATCCCGTTACCGAGAGATTTCGACATCTTGCGTCCTTGCTCATCACGAATGAGACCATGAATCAAGGCATTTTTAAATGGCGACTTGCCAGTAAATTCCAAACCTTGGAAAATCATTCGAGATACCCAGAACGGGATAATATCATAACCAGTCACCAAAGTTGATGTTGGATAATAACGTTTGAAGTCTTCTGAGTCGACATCCGGCCAGCCCATGGTAGAGAATGGCCAAAGAGCCGAACTGAACCACGTATCCAAGACATCTTCGTCCTGAGTCCAACCGTCACCTTTTGGAGCTTCTTCGCCGACATATATTTCACCCTCAGCATTGTACCAAGCAGGGATTTGGTGACCCCACCAGAGCTGACGAGAGATTACCCAGTCGTGAACATTTTCCATCCATTGAAGGAAGGTATCGTTGAAACGAGGTGGGTAGAATTCTACCTTGTCATCTGTGTCTTGGTTGGCAATAGCATTTTTGGCCAATTGGTCCATCTTGACGAACCACTGAGTAGACAAGCGTGGCTCAACCACGACACCTGTACGTTCTGAGTGGCCAACACTGTGAACAAGTTTTTCGATTTTGACAAGAGCACCTATTTCTTCCAGCTTAGCAACGACTGCCTTACGAGCTTCAAAACGGTCCATGCCTGCAAATTCGAAGGCCAAGTCATTCATAGTTCCGTCGTCGTTCATGACGTTGACTTGTGGCAAGTTATGACGTTGACCAACCAAGAAGTCGTTTGGATCGTGAGCAGGTGTGATTTTCACGACACCTGTACCAAACTCAGGATCTGCGTGTTCGTCGGCCACGATTGGAATTAGTTTATTAGCGATTGGAAGGATGACGCTTTTTCCGATCAAGTCCTTGTAGCGTGGATCTTCTGGATTGACCGCAACCGCAACGTCCCCAAACATGGTCTCAGGACGAGTTGTCGCAACTTCAAGGGCGCGTGAACCGTCTTCCAGCATATAGTTCATGTGGTAGAAGGCACCTTCTACGTCCTTGTGGATAACTTCGATATCAGAAAGGGCTGTGCGAGCTGCTGGGTCCCAGTTGATAATAAATTCACCACGGTAGATCCAGCCTTTCTTGTAAAGGTCCACAAAGACCTTACGAACAGCTTTTGACAAACCTTCATCAAGAGTGAAACGCTCACGAGAGTAGTCTACAGAAAGCCCCATCTTGCCCCATTGTTCCTTGATAGTAGTGGCATATTCGTCTTTCCATTCCCAGACCTTGTCGAGGAATTTTTCACGACCTAGGTCATAACGCGTAATGCCCTCTCCACGCAAGCGCTCCTCAACCTTAGCTTGAGTGGCAATACCAGCGTGGTCCATACCAGGAAGCCAAAGGGTGTCAAAACCTTGCATACGTTTTTGACGGATGATGATATCTTGCAAGGTTGTATCCCAAGCGTGACCAAGGTGAAGTTTCCCAGTTACGTTTGGCGGTGGAATCACGATGGAATAAGGTTTAGCCTTTTTATCGCCTGAAGGCTTGAAAACATCAGCATCAAGCCATTTTTGGTAACGACCAGCCTCAACTTCGGCTGGATTGTATTTAGGTGAAAGTTCTTTAGACATGTGTGTGTCCTTTCTCTATTGTATTCATTTTATCTTGAATCTGCTTAGCAACTTCTTCTGCAGACAAATTCGTATTATTTATTTTAAGGTAGTGGTGCAACTCATTCGGTTGATGTTGGGAATTTAATTGAAGTGTTTCAGCGGTCTCTAAAATTTCTCTTTCAGATACCTCAATATGTCGTTTTAAGGGTTTGTGCTTTAATCGATTCTCCGTTCGATTTCGATGTAAGCGCTCCTCAAGACTTGTTTCCAACTCCACAAACAGAATCTCTTGATGAAAGTTATCCAATAAATCCTGAATTTGCTTCAAATACAGCAGCTGGTACTGATTTGAAAAATCAATTACGTCTGTTAAAATTACTGATCGCTGATTTCTTGCACTTGCTCCAAGGAAAGAAAAGGTAATTCCACGAACAAATTCCCACATCTCCTCTGTATAATCCTGATAGATTTCTAGTGCAAAATCGATGGCTTGATGGTTATAAAAGAGGGTAGCATCTGTCAGTCGAGATAACTCTTGACCAATAGTCATTTTTCCTGACGCCGGAGCACCAATGATGAAAAGATGCATCAAATTACCTCCCACTCACTTCTCAGCAAACCATATATCAGACTGTCACAGCGATTTCCTTGAACATCTTTACGGTCTCGGATACGAGCTTCGAGGGTAAAACCAAGTTTTTCTGCGCCTCGTTGACTTTGGACATTGTAACCAAAGCAAGTCAGTTCAATCTTGTGAAGACCTAACTCTCTAAAAGATAAGTCAAGCAAAGCACGCGCTGCTTCTGGTACATAGCCTCTGCCCCAATAGTCTGGGTGCAAGGTATAGCCGAGCTCTAGCACATCGTCCCCATGGCGATAGTTGAAGTCAACAGAACCAATGACTTTATCAGTTCCTTTGACGACAATCCCATAGCCAGCTGGAAGATTTCCCTTTTGATTGCGTTCTGGAAGAATATGCTCCAGATAATAAATCTCATCTTCCAAGGTCTTGACAGGCGGAAAGCCTGCTGGATAGGCGACCTCTGGGAGACTAGCGTAGGTATGGATATCCTCAGCATCTGCCACTGTACGAACTCGTAGGACGAGTCGTTCGGTTTCTAATTGTTCTGGTAATTCAACTCTTGACATCCTTCTTCCTCGCTTTCTTTATGAAGCTCCCCATAGGGTCAACACGGTTATCTAAATAGCGATAAACGCGCTGGTGACCATCCCCCATAAAGTAAGTCGGTGAAAAACGGTCATTTTTAAAATGCCCTTTCTCATCCAAGAGATCTGGATCAGCAAGTCGCTCGATAATCTTGGCAAAGATATGACAGATTCCATCTTCCTCGATAATCCGATCTACCTGACAGTCCAATACGACTGGACAGGCCTCTAAAATAGGTGCCTGAGTCCGTTTAGAAATCTCGTAGTCTAGCCCCAGGTGTTTCAATTTCTCTCGATGACTGATAAAACCAGCCTGCTCCATCTCGAGCATGAGATTTTCATCAGGAATATTCACAGTAAACTTCTGGTAATACTTGATTTGCTCAGCCGCATTTTCCTCAGCACCGACACCAATGACTAGCCAATCCCCCAAACTATAAGAGGAGCTACAGGTCGTAATATTGTGTCCAAAATTCTGATCCTGATACCCCAAAATGAAGATAGGAAAGCCATAGTAGAGTTTACTTGTTTTAAAAGATTGCTTCATAACAACCTCCTTTTACTAAGACGCAAAAGAAAATCCCTGCCATCTACATGACAGGGACGAATGTATTTATCCGCGGTACCACCCAATTTCGGGCAGTTGCCCGCAACTCTCGTCTTTAAAACAAAAAGACACTTTTATTTCATTTTCAGCCATTAGCAACTAGTTTTGACACATTTGTGGACTTCTCAGCACCGCCACTTTCTGTAAAATGTGGGATTCAAAACACCTCTAATGGCTCTATTGTAGCAAGATTTTTTCGGAAATGCAAGGCACAAGAAAGATTACTTGAACTTGATGCCATTTTCTTTCAATTTCTTAATAGTAGCTGGTCCGATTCCTTTCAAGGCAAGGAGTTCTTTTTCAGTCCAGTTTTTAAAATCTGACGCAGACTTGATTCCTTCATCATAGAAAGTTTTGGCACGGTCAAGTGGAAGTCCACCCAAGTTTGCTGCAAAATCTTCTACAGAATTGGCTACTTTTTGAGCTTGCTCTTTACTAGCTTCGACTGCTTGTTCAACTTTTTTAGAAACAGCCTTACCAGCTTGGCTCGCTGACTGCTCTGCACGTTTTACGACTTTTTTTGTCTCTTCCACAACCTTAGTCACAGTACTCGAAAAAGCACCTGCACGACGGAGGCTATTTCGTAATTGTTTTTTACGATTGAGTTTCTTTGACATGATAAAATCCTTTCAATAAAAAACCCCTGCTCTGACAAGGATTTAATATAAATATTCTATCAAGATTTTGGTGAAAAATCAAGAATCTTTCTCGTTTAATAATTTCGCTCACCAAACAAGCCTTCTGGCATATCATGAAATCCCTTGCCTGCTTTGAAGTTTTCAAACTTACCAAGCAAGAACTGATAAGCATCCAAGCGACTTTCGTAGCGAATCATGGCATCTTTGGCACGCTCGTCTTGGTCTTCTTCGTAGACTTTTTGGCTTTCCTTGTGCGCCATGTCGTTGATCATGATCTGGGTATTGACCCAGGCTTCAAATTCCTTCATAAATTCTTGTTCGTAACTCATTTTTTCTCCTTATTCTAGTCCACGAAAATAGTCCGTGTCAATCTCACGGTAGGGCTGAATATCCTGAACGTATTCTAGCACGCCTTGGAATTCTCCCTCTTCATCGTGCACTGCAGCGTAGGTGATGTGGACAAACTTGCCTCGCGACTCAGACTTGAACCACATTTCATACTTGTCTTTGCTTCCCTCACGAAGCCCCTTCACGATGGTCTTGACCTTATCCAAATACTTAGGCGGATGGCAAAGTTCAACATTGCGCCCAACTTGGGACGGCGTCCGTTTGAAAATCATCTCATCAGCCGGCGTATTGTCATTGTAATACTGGAAAATATCGTCTTTATTGACAAAGGTAATCTCCATAGGGAGGTGATTGAGGATGAGATTAGCCTGCTCGACTGAAAGATAGCCATTCCCAAAAGCCTGTTGACTATGGCGGTCCAGCACTGCTTCCTTTTCCTTAGGGGTAAAGGTAATGGTAAACTGCCCTTCTGGCGTATCGATAACTTGTTGAACTTGCCCCTCTGCCGTATCTAGCTGTACAGGCTCCCCTGCACTATCTTCCTCAACAAAGCTCTGTCTTTCTGGTACCCATTTCTCAGACGGACGGATGATGGCATAGCCATAGGCATCGCTCTCCTCCGCAATCTGAAGCCAATCATCCTGAGTAAAGGACTCAAGGAGAATCATGAGAAGGATGGACTCTTCCTTGAAAATCATACTTTCAAACTCTGTCGCAAAAGCTTCAAAATCTTCTTTTACACTGCGAATCGACACTTCTGGTAGTGACTTGGCTGTCGCTAAGGCTGTTTGAAAGAGTTCCCTGATCTGATCATCCACTCCCCACATAACTTTTGGAGGTGAATCGTGTCCATAGCGCTCCATGATAGGAAAGAAGAGTTCTTCTTTACGTTGGTAATGGATATCAAATTGACCTACAAGTCCCATCTGACGCACCAAACCCTTACGCATCTCCGCCAGCATTTCCTCGTCTTCCATAGATTCATAAGTATCTAACAATCTCCGAATGCGAATCAAGGCCGCACGGAGGGCCAGATTTTCTTCTTTGAAGACCCGAACTGGGTGACCTGGGTGCTCAGTATCTGCAACTTCGACACCCTTAACAGCATTTTTAAAAAGATTAGCATGGACATCACAGAGCTCCATGACATCTTCAAAGGTAACACCTGAGTCTGAGTTCATCAGCTCGTGCTCCATGAGGGAAATCTCTATGGCTGAGACACCCGCAAAGGTCGCATCAAAGCGCTCTTGAACCGACTCAGGAGAAGCACCATTATGCAATTCTAACAAAATATCCCGTAGGATATGAATCCGTTCATCTGCCATTAGTCTAATCCAATCACTTCGTAGCCATTTGCTTCCAGTGTGCGAACAATCTTGTCCATAGGAGTTCCTTCTAGCTTAGAACCCTGTTTGAGCGATACTTTGCGCCCAACGGTGTTGCGCATCAAGGGATTGGCTAGAGGTTTAAAACCAAGCTCCACTAGGATTTCCAAGACTTCTGGATGCTTGTCCACCACTTCTGCAACAGGAATTGACACATCGATGATATTGTCCATAACGACCTCCATGTATGTTCTAATACTCAATGAAAACCAAAGAGCAAACTAGGAAGCTAGCCGTAGGCTGTACTTAAGTACGGTAAGGTGAAGCTGACGTGGTTTGAATTTGATTT
>NZ_KV794462.1:23292-73481 GCF_001808785.1 Streptococcus sp. HMSC077D04
GGTTTGAATTTGATTTTCGAAGAGTATAAAATGATTTTACTGCTTATATTATATCATATGGGAAGAGATTAAAAAACTAGCAGTACAAAACCTGCTAGTTCTCCTAGACTTGAATTACCACCTAAAAAAGTTTAAAGAGCCAATCCAATAGCTTAAATAATAGCTTGTAAAACAGCAATTGGACTGCAAAAGAGATGATCATCCACAAGAATTTCACAATGCCAATAATCGGTTTGATAAAAATAATGGCAAGAATTGCCCAGAAAAATTTCATTCTCTCTCCTCTGGCTTGATGAGCCAACGAGCCATATCCATTAACTTGTCTGCAATAAAAAGTTTCCCCAGACCGACAACGACATTATCATCTTTCTTTATCGTTTTCATTACTTTTACACCTTGCATGGTCAAAAAGTAATTACCATAGATTTTAGCAAAAGCTTTGATAGGGTTCATCTCACTCACCCTCGATTATTTCAACCTCTTTTCGGATTGTTTCAACATCTTCTTGATATTGAACTTCACTATAGTTGACTAGCTTGGATAATTCTTTCTGCAAGCTTTCACCCATCGGTTTCATAGTTGCAAAGGTTAAACCACCTGAAATGATACCTCCCAAGATAGGTATGAATTTCCCCATTCCTTTGGCCAACCCTCCCTTGGTCAGATTCACACCAAATATTCTTAAGACTTTTTTCAAAATAGGGTACCAAAGCGTCTTTGTTAAAGCTTTATTAGGTACTGTTTTCATTACCTGTTTGGCAATTGTTATACCACCAGCACGTAGCAAAGCAGCGGTTCCATTCACCCCCAGCATTACTCCTAGATAAAGCAAGAGGGTATTTTGAGCATCTTCACTCAACTCCTCGCGTGAAGCCCAAAGATCCTCATAACCATAAATATAACCTAATTCTTGAGCCAATTTCAGAGAGAAACCATAAAATTGAGCCACATCAGCTGGAATGGTAATTGCCATAGCAATCCCTCCAGGTAATCCTGCCAAAACAGAGGTTCCACTCGCCAATAAAACATTATCCCTAATGCAGGCATTAGCCACTCTATCTAAGGTTTCTTGAGATAAGAGAGACGTTGGTCCTTGTTCTAATAAAGTAGGAATGTCCTGTGGATCCAATTCTTTGGAAAACTTATCCACTAAAAATTTCGAACGATCAACCTTAACAACAGGTAGTTTCACCACTTGTTGCAATACTTGCATAGCCAACTCTTGTTCAGCCATATACAAACTCCTTTTACTTCTGTAAGTTATATTCTATGATAGCATACTCTTTTAAAGTATGTTTCAAATTCCCCTCAAAAGTTTTCAAAAACTCCTTATTTTTTTAGATAAATAGTCCAAAACACAAAATCAAAATCCTTGGCAACTTATTTGTTAAAGAACCTTAATAGCATTTGTAGAGACAACTCGAATATTCAACTCTACCTTTACAACTTGATATTCTATCTATGAACGATAGTCTATTGTTGTTTTACCTAGAATGTCCCTTGAATACGTACTAACTATGAACTTTCGAGTTTCATTTTATAAATCCATAATTTCTTTTTTCTTTCGATCAAACTCTTCCTGAGATAGTATCCCTGCATCTAAAAGAGATTTTAGTTTTGTAAGGGCTTCGATTTGTTCATCTAATGATAAACTTGGTTTCATGGCTTTTTCATCTAAACCTTGTGCCATATTCATACCAAAAATCATCCCTGCACCATCACCTAGACCATGTTGCTCCACTCCTGATGCAATTTTTTGTTGTGCTGCAATATTAGAAGATTTCTGCGATACATCATCATAAGCTTTTAAATTCATCTTATTTGATGAAAATTGTTTAACCAATTCCTTAGATTCTGGTGAAAACTCAATATTAGCAATGGCAACTTTTACAATCTCAAATCCAAAACGTTCTTTCCAAGTCCCTGCATACTGTCCATCATTTGATACTTGTTCCGCAAGAACTGCAGCTTGTGAGGGTAATTGTGAAATACGATAAGTTGTTGACAAAGAATTAAGTGCAACAATAAAAGATTGGAGAAATTCTGTCACTATTTGTGATCTAGCTTGAGCGCTATCAAAGGTATAATAAGTCACGTTGGCAGGAAGAAAGTTTCTGATAAATTGCTTAGCATCTGTAATTTGGATAGAAAATGTTCCAAAAGCACGTACTTCTAAATCTGTCCCATAAAACAAATCATTATACATGACTGGACCACGAGTCCCAAATTTAATATCACGAAGTTCTCTCAAATTAATAAAGCAAATCTGTTTTTGCTGATCACTTTGACCACCGAATCCAACACGATTAACAACATTGTCAAACAGTGACTTTTTCAATCCATCACCGTTAAAAACACTGCTCTCACCATTTTGGTATTCATATCCACCTGGTTCTGTAATAATTTCCTCGATACCAGACTGACTAAAGATAAAGGCAGCAGTATTTTCTGGAATAAAAATCTTGGATCCGTTGGAAATAACACCTACAGATCCCTTCGTATTGACACCCCTACCATTATTACTTTCTTGAACAATACCGGGACTTACAGCTGTATGTTCATCAAAAGCTTGAACTGTGATAATTTCTTTCCACTGATCTGCAAATGTTCCACCAATAGAATCTGTGATTGCTTTTATCAACCCCATTTAATTGCCCCCTTATAAACTCTGCTCCATATCACAATAGGCACATCTTACTGTTTGCTTCACTTGACCTGACAAAGGTGCTCCACAAAAGCTACACTTGGTTGAAATCTTTTCTGGCTCTGCATCCTTAATCCCAAGCCCTGCTTTAAAAGTGTCAAATGTATCCTTAAATGTTTCTGCCAAAACATCTGCTCCAAACAAGCTACTATCTCCCAAGGTTTCAAAATTACTTGTATCACCTGAAATCAATTTAATAATGTTCCTAGCCCACTTGTCAGTATCCTTAGTATTATTAAATGCAAAGATAGCTTGTCCGCCATTATAATAAATTTCCAGCCGTTTCACACCATTGGTTTTGGTTACTGAAACTTGAGGCTTCCCTTCAAAAATTTTAATCTGGTTAATGGGTATGGTAACTTGATCTTTTTTTCCTCCCCAAAAACTTTTTTTGATATGTATTAAGTGTAGATTCGTTAAAATTAATTCATCTGTAGCCAAACCATTTTTCCCAAAACTCACATGGTCACTATTCATAACCATGTATTCATGTGGCAATAATTGATAATCCATATTGAACTCCACTCTTCCTATTAAAGACTAGCTTTCCACTGCTCCACTTGTTCATGTAGATTATCACGATAATCTTTTAGAGTCTTAATCACTTCTTCTTTTCCTTGAATCGGTGCTTTCTTGAGTGGACCATATTGTTTTTTCAGATCTTCCATCTCTTTTTTAGTGCTATCTTTCAGTTCTTGGATAGCAGCACTATCTTCTAAAACAGTCCCTTTAAAGGCTTCGTCTGCTTCTGTATAGTAATTATCGATTATTTTCTCATTCATAATCAAGTAATCTTCATAGGTTTTTATAGACTCAATTGTCGTATCGCTAACATCTTGTGGGTTAAAATCGCTTGAACTGAGTTTTTCTTTTGCTTTAGCAAACAACCCTTTCTTCTCAGAACTACTAGATGAAGCTTCTGTTTGATTCTCACTAGAAGAGCTACTTGTTTTTTCAGAAAGAGAACTACAAGCAACTAGAGTAGAGACGGAAAGACATAGCAAAGCTAAACGACAAACTTTTTTTACATTATTCATTGATAAAATCTCCTTTTATTTATGAAATCATCATATCATATTTGCTAAAAAAAAAAAGCATTTTCTATTTAGCTAACCTTTAAAAATACAGAATTCTAGTTAAAAGAATATTTTTCCATTTCAAATGCCACATATTTTCCTCCACCAAAAAAGAGGGTTGCCCCTCTTCTTAGTTCTTATCCAGATTGCGTAGCATTTCGTCAATCTTGTTTCCATATTCGATGGATTCGTCTTTGACGAAGGTCAAATCTGGGATTTTGTACAATTTCAAATTACGACCAAGTTCACGTTTGATAGTACCAGTTGCTTTTTCAAGCCCGATTTGAGCTTTTTGATTATCTGAAGCAAGGTTACTCAAAATGGTGTAGTAAACCTTGGCAACAGACAAGTCACCCAGCATCTGAACATCTGTGATGGTCACGCCTTGGACACGCGGATCACGGACTTTCTTTTGCAAAATCTCATTGACTTCACGCTTGATTTCCATGCCCACACGATCCGTACGGAAATGATTTGCCATGATATTCCTTTCTCTACTTTGAACCAAAAGCTAGGCCAGCAGACCTAGCTATTTTTAAACTTATTGATTTTCATTTCAAATTGGAACGAAGTTCAATTTGAAATCATCTGCTTCTTTCGCCGTGGTGAAAGTGATGGAACTGATTTATCAGTCCCATCACAGGGGATTTTTGAGACCCTAGGCTCAAAAATAAGCAATGAAACCATCGGTTTGCTTGCGTCCCTCCCCACCTAAGAAAGGAGCAAAAATCTTATCTCTTGATTTCTTCCATGACATACGCCTCAATCACATCATCCATCTTGATATCATTGTAGCCATCGATCATCAATCCACCTTCACGGCCGTTTGTAACTTCCTTAACGTCGTCTTTGTAGTGTTTCAAGCTTGCGAGTTCACCGTCATAGATAACAACACCGTCACGGATAACACGAACTTTAGAGTCACGGGTAACCTTACCGTTGATAACCATGAATCCACCGATAGTTCCCACTTTAGACACCTTGAAGGTTTCACGGATAACTGCTTCACCGATAACTTTTTCTTCAAATTCTGGATCAAGCATCCCCTTCATGGCTTCTTCCATCTCTTCGATAACCTTATAGATAATGCTGTGAAGACGGATTTCCACATCGTCAGCTTCGGCTTGTTGACGAGCTTGTGGTGTAGGGCGTACATTGAAACCAACGATAAAGGCATTTGAAGCTTCAGCAAGGGTCACGTCTGATTCGTTGATAGCACCAACCGCTGAGTGAACGATGGTAACTTTAACACCTTCCACATCAATTTTTTGAAGTGAAGCAGAAAGAGCTTCAACAGAACCTTGTACGTCGGCCTTGATGATCACGTTAACTGATTTAAGTTCACCAGCTTTAAGCGTATCAAAGAGGTTTTCAAGGCTGACACGTTGGGTAGCTTGACGTTGTTTCATGAGGGCACGTTTGGCACGCTCTTCACCTGCTGCACGCGCAGATTTTTCATCTTCGTATACAGCAAAGTGGTCACCCGCCATTGGCGCTTCGTTCAAACCTGTGATTGACACTGGTGTTGATGGTCCAGCAACCTTAACACGACGACCAAGGTCGTTGGTCATAGCACGGACACGACCGAAGGTATTTCCGACAACGATTGGGTCTTGGACATTCAAGGTACCTTGTTGAACAAGAAGGGTTGCGACCGCACCTTTTCCTTTATCCAAGCGTGCTTCGATAACTGTACCGATCGCACGAACTGTTGGGTCTGCTTTAAGTTCTTGGATTTCAGCCACAAGAAGGACTGTTTCCAATAATTCTTCGATGTTTTGGTTGAATTTAGCTGAGATTTCAACAAATTCAGAATCTCCACCCCAAGCAGTTGACATAACTCCATGCTCTGCCAATTCACCGATAACGCGTTCTGGGTTGGCACCTGGTTTATCAATCTTGTTGATGGCTACGATAATTGGAACATTGGCTGCTTTTGAGTGGTTGATGGCTTCGATAGTCTGAGGCATAACCCCGTCATCTGCCGCTACGACCAAGATAGTAATATCGGTAACAGATGCACCACGCGCACGCATTGATGTAAAGGCCGCGTGTCCTGGTGTATCAAGGAAGGTAATCTTCTTGCCATTTTCCACGATTTGGTAGGCACCGATATGCTGAGTGATACCACCTGCTTCACCTGTCGCAACACGAGAGTTACGAAGGGTATCTAGGAGTGTTGTTTTACCGTGGTCGACGTGTCCCATGATAGTTACAACTGGTGGACGCTCCACCAATTCATCTTCATTGAGATAACCATCCTCGACAAAGAAACGTTCGATGTCGGCATTATCCACTTCAACTTTTTGTTTGGCTTCGATACCATAATCCACCATGAGGAGTTCGATTGTTTCTCCATCCAAAGATTGGTTTTGTGTGGCCATGACACCCATCATAAAGAGTTTCTTAACGATTTCGGCTGGTTCACGTTTGATACGTTTTGCGATTTCCGCAACGGTCATACCATCTGTATATTCAAATTCTGTTGGCAATTCATGGAATTTACGCTCCGTAACAGGTTTTGGAGTCTGATTGCGGTTGTTCTTGTTATTGCCTTTTTTGTTCTTTTTGTTGTTATTCCAGTTACTATTCTTTTGATTTCTCACTTGATTTTGACTACTTCGATTCTTTTGTTGTTTTCTAGGACCATCTTCTTCGTGATCATAATCATCACGTTCTTTGTCTGGTCGAGCTTGTTTTTTACGACGTGTATCCACTGGCGCTTCTTTAGCTACAGGAGCCGGTTCAACCACTGCTTGAACTTGTTGCGCTTGTTCAGCTAACTTAGCCACTTCTTCAAAGATTTCCTCTGGCTCCTTGCGTTTATTGGCTTGGGCCAAGGCTTCTTTGGCAGCCTGAGTCTGCTTGAAACGTTCCTCACTTGAACGAGCGTACTCTGCATTTTGCTCTGCTTTTAGGGCTGCTGCACGGGCTTTAAAGTCAACACGTGGAGCCGCTTGATGTGAACGTTTGTCCTCTTGTTGACGGCGCTCATTACCACGATTTTGCTGACCTTGCTGTTTCTTAGCTTGGTCATTAAAGCGACGATTGTCGCGGTTGCCTTGACCTTGTTTTCCGCCATTACGGCCGTCATTTTTCTGACGGTTGCCGTTTTGTTGTTGGTCACGGTTATTGCCCTTATTTTGCTTGCGTCGTTCTGCCTGCTCTTTGGCACGGGCTTCACGCTCAGCCTTGAAATTACGGCTTTGCGGTTTTGTTGCTACTTTTTCTGCCTTCGGAGCAACTGGCTCAGCCGGTTTTGCCTCTTCCTTAGCTACAACTGGTTTAGCTGGCTCAGATTTTTCGGCTTTCTTTTCTGCACTTGCTTTTGGTGCTGCAGGTTTTGCTTCTTCTTTCGGAGCAGCTGCAGGCTTAAAGCTGGCAGCGATTTTTGCAGCGACAGCTTCTTCCACACTTGATGAGTGGCTTTTCACATCCAAGCCCAACTCTTTTGCACGCGCTACAACTTCTTTACTTTCTTTTCCAAGTTCTTTTGCGATTTCGTACAATCTTTTCTTAGACAAATCATGTCCTCCTCTTCTATTCCATAAGAGACCTCATTTTCTTTGTAAATCCAGCATCTGTCACAGCCAAAACCTTTCTTGATTTTCCGACTGCTATGCTTAATTCCAGTGTTGAAAACACGGTTACAATTTCTACTTGATAATAATGACTTTTATCTTGAATCTTCTTGGTCAGATTGGGTCCAGCATCATGGGCTAGAAAGACCATCTTGGCCTTGCAATCTTGAATCGCTTTAACGACCAATTCTTCACCCGATATGATCCGCCCTGCTCTCTGAGCAAGTCCCAAGAGATTACTTATCTTTTGCTTATTCAAGTCCTAACTCTCTTCTTTTCACTTTGTGATCCACATAAGCGATCAACTCATCATAAAAGCTTTCTTCCACTTCCATGTCAAAGCTACGGTTAAAGACTTTCTTCTTTTTAGCCTCTAAGGCTTCTGCATTGTCTAGTTTGATATAAGCGCCGCGACCATTGGCCTTGCCTGTCGGATCGATAAAGACTTGTCCTTCCTTGTTTTTGACAATACGGAGCAGATCACGCTTATCAATCACTTCGTTAGACACAACAGACTTGCGCAAAGGGATTTTTCTCGTTTTCATCTTTCCCTCCTCTAGCAGCTTTTATTCTTCTACAGTATCGTTTTCTGCTTCCAAATCTATCGAACCAGCTTCTTCCATGGCTTCAAATTCGCTAGCAGACTTGATATCGATACGGTAACCAGTCAAGTGAGCTGCCAAGCGAACGTTTTGCCCACGACGACCGATAGCAAGAGAAAGCTTGTTATCAGGAACAACTACTAAGGCACGTTTGCTGTCGTTTTCATCAAAGATAACTTGGTCAACCTCCGCAGGAGCGATGGCATTGTAGATAAATTCAGCCGGATCTGCTACCCACTCGATAACGTCGATATTTTCTTCGATTGGCACCATACGGTCACTCTTGACATCATAACGAGCTGGGTGGAATTTGCTGGTAATCTTCTTGATATTAGCACCACCACGTCCAACGATTGTACCAATAGCGTCAACGTTTGGATTGTGACTACGAACAGCAACCTTAGTACGATCCCCAGCTTCACGTGCCACGCTCATAATTTCAACAGTTCCGTCATAAACTTCAGGAATTTCTTGCTCCATCAAACGTTTGATCATTTCTGGATGGCTACGGCTAACAAAGACGTTGACACCACGAGGGTTGTCTTCAACCTTGTAGACGTAAACTTCAATACGATCATGAGAAGCAAAAACTTCACCAGGAATTTGGTCTTGTTTTGACAATTGGGCTTCAATGCTACCAAGGTTGACATAGATGAAGCGGTTGTCAAAGCGTTCTACAGTACCAGACATAATTTCTTGTTCATGTTCTTTATAAGTATTGTAAGTGATGGCACGTGTTTGCTTGCGCATTTTTTCCATGATGGTTTGTTTGGCAGATTGGGCTGCTACACGACCAAACTCAGCAGGTGCTTCTTCAAACTTGATTTTGTCACCAAGTTCATAGGCTGAATTAATGGCAAGAGCATCTTTCAAGCTGATTTCCAAACGGCTATCAAATACTTCATCAACCACTTCACGGACAGTATAAACTGTAAAGTCACCTGTTTTTTCGTTAAAGTCAATAGCTACGCTATCAGATTGACCATAGCGTCTGCGATAAGCGGAACGAAGCGACTCTACTACTGCGTCGATGATGTCTTCTTTTTTGATTCCCTTGTCTTCTTCCAAAATGCGGAAGGCCTCTAGCATTTCTTTACTCATGTTTTCTTCACTTTTGAATCCTCAAAAGCTATCCTTTCTTTTTCTATAATTTAACCGCTAAACGTGCTTTGATACCAAACTGTATGGAATTTGGACAGTTTTCTTACGCGTCTTGTCCATATATTCCATGGTCAACTCATCCTCTTCAAAGGCCAACAAGGTTCCTTCAAAGACCTTTTGCTTATCGATGGCTTGGTAGAGCCCGACATGGATGTATTTCCCAACCGCTCCAGCGACGGCATCCTTGGTTTTCAAAGGACGTTCCAAGCCTGGACTGGTGATTTCTAGGAAATATTGTTCTGGGAAGGGATCTGGCTTGATAGTGTCTAGGACAGGACTGATTATTTCTGTCAAGTCCGCCGTGTCGTTCAAGGTAATTCCTTCAGGTTTATCTACAAAAATACTGAGAATCATGTCACTGCCAATCTTTCCATACTCGATATCCACGAGTTCGAAAGGAGCTTCTATGACAGGTTCTACAACTTCTCTGACTAATTCTACGATTGTTGCGATTGCGTCCACCTCCTCATAAGCAAGAGGCGAAGATATTTCCCCGCCTCACTTTTCATATTCTTGCTCTTAGTATAGCACGTTTGCCAACTTATGTAAAGCAAAAGCACTTATACAGCCTGATTTTAGGCTATTTCTTAAAATTCTGCCTCAACTCGGTAGATAACTTGCCCCTTGTTGGAGAATTTTTGCTCGTATTCTGTCATGACATTGCCTTCAAAATCACTGGCATGTAAGTCTAGCCAGACACCATTGAGCTTCATGCCATACTGAGAAAAGCTCACTAGGCTGTACTCAAACAAGCCACGGTTATCCGTCTTGAAATGAATTTCTCCATTTTCAGGCAAGATACGTTTGAAGGTATCCAAGAAGGTTTTATAGGTCAAACGACGCTTTTCATGGCGTTTTTTAGGCCAAGGATCTGAAAAGTTCAGATACAAACGATCAATCTCACCGTCTTCAAAGTAGTCGGTCAAGTCAGAACCATCTACCCACAAAAGCTTAATATTAGGTACTCCAACTTCAAGCACCTTGTCCAAAGCATAACTCAAAACAGACTTTTGAATATCAATCCCAATATAGTTGATGTCAGGATTTTGTTTGGCCATACCTGAAACAAAGGCACCTTTTCCACTTCCAACTTCCACATGAATGGGATTGTCATTGCCAAACAAGTCCCGCCATTTCCCCTTGGCTTCCAAGGGATTGAGGACCACATACTGGGGATTTGCCTCTAGTAATTCTGTCGCCCCTTTACGATTTCTAACTCTCATCTTCTCTTTCCATACTTGTCTCGGAAGTGACGCAAGCCATGAATCTCCCGATTGACATTTTCTAAATCTTGGTTCATATAATACTTGGAAATCTGGCTCAAATAAGACAGTTGACCGTACCAATACAATTTATTTAATACTGTTTGATTGTACTTGTAACCGTAGTAGGTCAACCATTCCTTCCACTGATGTTCTGGAATATAATGGCAGAGCATATGGGCCACATCAAACATGCGATCGGTCAAGCGAACCGAATCCCAATCCACCAAATAAATTAAGCCACTGTCTGTCTCAATCCAATTACTATGTCGTACATCTCCATGGACAATGGTCGCATGGTCCTCTCTAAATCCTGGAATAGTCTGACGTAAATCAGCCATCACTTCACTGATAAAATGATTTTTACGCAAAGCATCTGGAGCCGTTTCCTGCCAAGACTGTAGTAAATCTACAGGTGTTTCCATGGCATATCCCAAACGACTCAACTGCGTCATCAAAGGACGTGAGCGATGAAGACGGGTTAAAATATTGACGATTTGTTTACGATTCATATCATAGGGGGTCAATATCTTGCCTGTCAACCACTCTTGAGCACACATATCACGCCCATCTGCCAAACGGCGACTCCATAATAATTGTGGAGCAATTTGTTCTCTAGCTAGACCAGGTAGGATTGGAGAGGTGTTCATTTTTACAAAGATACGCTTCCCATCAGGATAGCTACCCATATAAGCCTTGCCACTTTTCCCAGGTATGGGAGTCAGTGTTAGCTCATTATCACCCAAATCCATTTCTTTCCTCCGTATAAAGTTTCCTTACTATTCTACTAGTTTTTGGCCTATTCGTCAACCGCTCCAGACCCGATTCTCAAAGAAAAACCTCTGGATTGACTTGGGTATCATTGTAGAAAGAAAAGGCAAGCACCGTCTTCTACTTACCTTTTCATAATTTTTATAAATAATATAAGAGTGGCCAACTGTTGTAAAACATGTGGACTAGAGTAGAAACCCATAAGTTTTGGCTCTTTTTATAAGCAAAGCCCAGCAACAAGCCCCCAAGTAGATAAAAAATAAACGAAGGGACATTAGAAGGTCCATGCATGAAAGAAAAGAGAGAGGAAGTTAGCACAAGCCCTAACCAAGAATTGTCAAAAACCGCACCTTGAAGAAGTCCTCTGAAAATGAGTTCCTCCTGGATGGGGCCAAAAACTGAGGTAGTCAAAATCAAAGACAGGGAAATTCCTCTGCTGACTTCCGCCAAGTGTTGAACTCCCGCGCCAGAAGAAACAGCGAAGAAATGAATATAAACCAGCGTCTCAAGTACACTTAGAAGAAAGATTGCAATGAAAAGCAAAAGGTCTTTCTTGCTTAACATCCCAAAAGAAATCATTTCAAACTTTCTAGCATAAGTAACACTCAGCGAGGTTACTAGAAGACTTACAATAATCAATTCAGATTCATTTTGAAAAAAATCCCCGTGGTTAATCGTATAAGGAACTGTAATGACGATTAGTAGTACTAAAAATCCAAAACAAAAGGCATGAATTTTATCAAAAAACTTCATAAAATTATCCTCCTCAAGAAACAGACTTCCCTACAAGTCATCCTTTAGTGCTAATCTTTCCAAAACAAACCATTTTATACTCTTCGAAAATCTCTTCAAACCACGACAACATCGCCTTGCCGTATATATGTGACTGACTTCGTCAGTCTTATCTACAACCTCAAAACAGTGTTTTGAGCAACCTGCGGCTAGTTTTCTAGTTTGCTCTTTGATTTTCATTAAGTATAAGTTAAGAGTGGCAAACTGTTGTAAAACATATGGACTAGAGTGGAGACCCATAGATTTTGGCTCTTTTTATAAGCAAAGCCCAGCAACAAGCCCCCGAAAAGATAATAGCAAAACGAAGGAATATCATAAGGTTCATGCATGAAAGAAAAGAGAGAGGATGTCAACACAAGCCCCAGCCAAGAATTGTCGAAAACCGCACCTTGAAGAATTCCTCTAAACATAAATTCCTCCTGGATAGGTGCCAAAACTGTAGCACTAACAATAAAGGAAAGCGAAAGTCCTTTACTAGCTTCCTCAAGGTGTTGATCCGAAGCACCAGAAACAACTGAGAAAAAAGCATGATAGCTAATACTTACCAGCACAGTGAGAAGAAAAATTCCAATGAACAGCAAGAGTTGTTTCCTGCTTAACATCCCCAAAGAAATCATATCAAACCATTTCGCATAGCCAAAACTAAGGAAAAGCAAGAGACTCTTTACAACAATGAATGTGTACTGGTGTTGAAAATAATCTCCTTGATTAATAGAATATCCCGCTGCACCAACGATTGCAAATACTAAAAATCCCAAAAACAAAGCATGACATTTATTGAAAATGGCCATAAACTATCCTCCTCAACAAACAGACTTCCCTAGAAGTCATCCTTTCGCTCTAGCCTTTCCAAAACAAACCATTTGAGTAACCAAAATCCGACAACATAACCAGCCCCTAAGAAGATAGCCATTAAAGCTAGCATAGGATTCAGGAAATAAAAGACAACCACAGATACAAAGGTTAGCACAAAAACATTAAAGGCAATGGTGTCAGAAGCCAAGTCTAGAATATAGGGCGTCAACCGGTCTAAAGTTTTGGAATCTAGGAAAAATAAGCGTTTATACATGATGACCTCCTCTTATCAGACTATAGACTAGCCGCAAGTTCTTCCCTACTTTTTATAATACTTCAAGCCCCAAATGAGCAGAAGCATGATAAGCAAGCAGAGAATAGCACCAATGTAGGCAATTAATTGTTGATAGAATTCTCCTGCTGTGATCCCTCTATACAAACAGATAATAGACATAAAACCTGTCAAACCAATGAACATCAGTTGATTGGTTCTAGGATTAACCAAATCATCATCTTCAAACTTTCTTATCCTCATTTCTCTAGTGAGGTAAACAGTGACCAAAATAGAAGCCAAGTTAATAACCACTAAAAGAAATTGGAGGACTAAGGAAAAATTTAAAAACTGACGAGATAGAAATAGATAAGTAGAGACAAGTAAAGGCAACTGACCTAAGAACAATCTCGCAAGGAAGATGTTCCGTTTTTTAGCAAGAAAAGTTTTCATTTCTTTGCTCCTTTCTTTTTAGTTAAAGCAAAATAGATCACAACCGCAATCATATAGGCTATGGTATAAAATAGATGATACCAAATACTCTCCCTAAGCGGATAAAGAAAGGTGGACATAATCAGATACAGAACGAAAATGATCAGTATTTTTTTCTTCATAAGATTTTCTCCTAAATGTATGCTTTATCTTAGTTGAGCTACAACCTTTACACTGCTAGTATAGCACTCATTTTGACCTTAGATCACTCAAATCACAAATGGTCATCAAAACATCTTGAATTGTAAAAAATTTAAAAAAGCAAGCATGAAAAACATACTTGCCCTTTACACCATATTGATACCAACTTAATTTGTAGATTTTTTATCCTGCTATCACATATCATTTTAACAGGCGAAACAATATTAAAGAAACTCCACTGTAGATTAAACTAGCGATAAAAAATCTTTTTATCTAATTAGATCTATCTTTATTCTTCTTTGGAGATTTTTAAAATTTTTTCCTAATTAAATAAGTAATAAAAGAAACAAACATACTAACAACAAAAGCAATAAGAAAACTTTTGAAATCCATAATTACCTCCAAGTACAGTTCCTCTACTTACAGGCTCAAGCCTTTAAGCAACCATAATAGCCAATTGTAAAATTGTTTTTGCATTCACGAGGAATACCTCTTTTTACTTTCGTCCTATTACAACCTTAATAAGGTTAGTATACTACTATTTTTTAAAATTTTCCATCCAAATCACAAATGGTCATCAAAACATCTTTAATTGTAAAAAATTTAAAAAAGCAAGCATGAAAACATACTTGCCCTATGGGAATTTAACAATGTGAAAATACATCGAAAGCTATTCAGCCTTACTTCCGTCTGTTCTCATATATTCTCATGATTGCAACAAGAATAGCAGCTGTCCCACTTGCCAAAGCGATAAGGGTAATGATAATGTTGAGGATTTCAGGCGTACTCCCTATTCTGTTGATAAGACGGAGTAGGGATATAACTGTCAACTGAATCAGGAGTATTGATTCTACTCTTACCATTGAAGTAAGTCTGTTTTCAACTGCATATAAGAATGATGGTAACATAACACAGGCTATAGCAATCACAAACAGATTGCTCCCAGTTTCTTCTCCCTTGTTCACCACGGAAATCATGAGAAGATTCGATGCTATGATCAACGTAGAACAGATGATAAAATAGGATTTCTTATTCATTTATGATACCTCGCATACTATAGTATTTTAATTGATGACTTTAGGCAGTACTTCTTTCCACAAATCTTCTAATCATCAACTGACATCGAGTGAATCGTTAAAACCTGACGAAAGATTTGATTTTGACAGGTGGTATTCAGGCTGGTATTGGGATGGCTTTCCACAATTTTCATGACGGTATAGAGACCAACTCCTCTCTCCTCCCCTTTAGAACTGGCTCCAAAGGAGAATATCTCAGAAATATCTATACCCTCTTCTTTGATGGAGTTTTCGATGATAAAGGTCTCCTGTGCTCCATTTTTTAAAAAGGCGATTGAAACATGAGGTTGACTAGCCTCTGCACTAGCTTCAATAGCGTTGTCACAAAGGATAGACACAATGGTTAGAAAATCAAGTAGGCTCATCCCCTCAACCTGAATCTCCTCAGGAACTTCGACATTAAAGACAATGTTCTTATCTCTGGCTTTTAGAAATTTCCCTGCTAGAAGACTTTTGAGGGCACGGTCCCGAATATTCACCAATCTGCCAAGGTCATATTTGTTGTCCTGCAATTTCTGACTAGAATCCTTTAAGACCGAGTCGTAGACCTCTTTTATCTGCTCCATATCCTCCTCTTCAATGCCCAGACGTAAGCTGGTTAAGAGGTTGGTGTAGTCATGGCGAAAACTCCGCACTTCCTTGTAAAGTTCCTCTATATGCCGACTATAGCGTTCCATATCTCTGTAGCGCAAGACCTGCTCTTGGTCCAGTCTCTCATGAAGTTTGTCCTTCAAATAGGTATCCAATTTCTTGATCATCCCCATAAAAAAGAGCAGGTAAAACACTAGAATCAGATGGCGAACAGTCGTTGATTGAATACCTTGTTCATATTCAAAGAAAGACAGACTTTGCATCACTAGATAGTAGCCCCCCATTATCCAGTTAATCGTAGTCAGGGACTTTTGAAAACCTTTATCGAGAATTTCCTTTCTCAAGTTAGTGAAATCATAGTCCAACCATTTCAAAAAGACTAAAACTATGAAGCAAACGAATATCATCATCAATAAAAAGATAGGATTGCTATCTTTATCTACAATTTCTTGTCCCAAAAATGGAAGCACAAAATAGGAGACCCCTCTATAAAAGAGATTCACCAATATCATTGGAAAGAGACCATAAAAGAAGAGAAGTTTTTTAGGAAGCCCTCTTAACAGTAAGAAAGACAAGCCTATACCGTACAAGGGTTCCATAAAATAAAATAGGAAACTATCTCCTACCATATAGCCAATCATTAAAAAAACAAAGGCCAACAGTATCTTAAAAAGAAAGGCTTTAAAAATCCTCTCAAAAGTGAGACCAATTCCATCCACCTTAAAGAAAATGACAATTTCTAGTCCATGAGTAATAAGTGTATACAATAATATCCAAGCAATATTCATAAACTCTCCTAGCTCAATGCAAGTTATTGATAGCTTCAGACACTTCCCTGACCTTATAACGCGCTATCATACAGCTTCCGCCATTAGGAAAGAAAAGGAGTTTATCTTTCTTATCCAAACGAACTACATTGGCAGGATTGATGAGAAAAGAGCGATGGCACTGCAAGAGACGAGGCTCCTGCTTGAAAACCTCCTCTAAACTCGCTGTAAATTCCAGCCTGTCTGTCTTGGTATAGAGAATAACACGATGGGCTCTGGGCGATGTTTCGAGATAGTAAACCTCTTTAAAAGGATACTGGAATTGGGCAAATTTTGATTTAAAGTAAAAGCAATCTTCCGCCAGACTTTTACTGTCTTGACCATTGGCATAGAGGAGGGCTGTCTCGATCCGAGATTCAAACTCCTCTGCTGACAAGGCCTTATCAATGTAGTCCAAAGCAGACACTTGGTAACGAAAGGACAGGGGCATAAACTCCGAGTGAGTCGTCACAAAGACAATCAGGGCATAAGGATCCCGATCCCGAATCTTTCTAGCCACCTCCAGCCCCTTCATCTCCTCATTTCGAATCTCAATATCCAAAAAGAATAGCTGATGGGCTCCCTTCTCATGCACCTCTGCCAACAGCTGGTCTGGCTTACCAAAAACTTCAAAAGAACTGGGAGTGATATGATGTTCTTTCAAGAGTTTCTCAATCGTCGTTTCAATCCTAGTCTGTTGGGAAAAATCATCCTCTAAAACAAATATTCTCATCTTTTTACTCTCCTTGTTTCAATTTCTTCCTAAAAAGAGAATAGCAAAAATACTATGATACAAGCCCACCAAATCTTAAACAGGCCTTTAACGCTCCTGAAGGGTATCTTGTTCCTCAAATAAGCATGATAATCTTACAACTATTTTATCATAAAATCTTAACAGTACCATTCAGGAAATTTCAAGAACAATTAAAGATTTGTAGATAAAAAAGGAGATAAAAGTGATAAACTGACAGTATCAAAATACAATTGCTAGAATCAAGACTAGCACCCAGATTAAAGGAGGAATTTTCATGACAGATGCAGACCCTATCAAAAGAGCTCAGGCTTTGATTACTGACTTAAATAAAGCCTATCAAGCATGCAAACAGGCAACCGCTGACGACGTCCGCTTTCAGGAGCAATTAAACTCTATTCTTGGTTTTCTAGCCAAAGCTGAGACAGTGGATAATCGAGTCTTGATTGAGCTGGAAAAATTTTACCAGACTTCCAGTCTTCTCATGGGCCTCAGTGCCCTCAATCCAGACGCTCCTACTCGCGCCGCTTGGCGGGCCTATGACCGCTTCCACTTTGACCAAGTCAAGACCAAGTTGAGCCTCTACGGTCCAACCATTATCCTGTAGAAAATAAAAGAAGTTGAGACAAACTGAACTCAACTTCTTTCTTAATATCATATAAGCAATATTAGTCCTGCATCTGACGTTTTACCTGATAAGGCAAATACAAAACTTGTAAAACCAAACCTGCACCCAGCAAGGCTAGAAGGGCTAGTTTTTCTTGGAAGGTAATCAACCCAACAACTAATTCCACAAGTAAAACAAAACTGGTCAATCCTCGGACTACCGCCTGCAAGCCTTTTTCCTTTTGCCCCTTGTCCAGTGGAAAGAGTTGGGTCAAATACTGGTAGTCAAAGGCATGATAGAGGGCCAGCAACTGAAAAAGCAAGAGGTAGTTAAAGAGGACTACTACCGCTGTTGCAATCCAAGATTGCTCGATAAAGACCTGCGCCAGTATGGAAAGCAAGAGCAGACGGAGACTAAGGGCAAAGAGGTCTCCATTTCGCAAATAAGAACGCAGATAGAGATTTTGCCAAATCTTTCCAGGCACCTTCTGAACAGCCTTTAGGATAAAGTCCAGATAGGCACGACGCTTGACGCTGTTTGAAATCCCCTTGACCTGCGTAAAGAGAGCAAAGAAACGAAGCAAGACCTGCTTGCGCTTGCTTTCTTGGGAAATAACAAAGTCCCAGTTGAGACCAGTTTCAGTGAAAAATTTGCTGGCCTTTTGACGAAAGAACAGATATTTCCCTACACCCAATAGGAGCACATAGACCAGAAAAACTGGCAAGCCATAACCCATGGCTAAAAATAAAGGCGCAAATAACAGCAAGAAAAGGGTCTGGATAAAGAGCCAAAAGACTAGGGAAATCCCTGTTTGACGCTTTAGGTGAAGCTTGATTTCCTCTTCTCCGACCAAGAGAAAGAGCTTGTCAGGAGCCTCCATATAAGTGGCAATCCCACCCCAAAGCAAAAGTAAAACAGAGGTAATACCTACAAACAAAAGGATAGGCCAATGATTTTCAGGAAAATGTTGCAAGAGTTGACTGTACTGGTAGGCTAAAAACCCCAGCAGGACAAGCAGGAACAAGACAAAGTGGTCATTGAGAACATAGCGCAGATAACCAAGACACTCCTTACGAAAAGCCTGCTTTCTCTTTAAAAACAAGTCTTTCATAGGTCCTCCTCTTTGGTCAGAGCCAAGTAAATATCATTCAAACTAGCCTCAGGCATATCAAAGGCTTCGCGCAGTTGCAGGAGATTTCCCTTAGCACGCACCTCCCCCTTGTGGAGAATAACGAAGGCATCACACATCTTCTCCGCCGAATCCAGCACGTGGGTACTCATGAGAATAGACTTGCCTTTTTGCTTTTCCACTTCCAAAAGCTGAATCAAGTCTGCAATAGCCAGCGGATCGAGCCCAAGGAAAGGCTCATCCACGATGAAGAGACTCGGATCCACCACAAAAGCACAGATAATCATGACCTTCTGCTTCATCCCTTTTGAAAAATGAACAGGGAACCAATCTAATTTCTGATCCAGACGGAACATTTTTAACAAAGGTTCTACTCGCTCAAAAGCTACCTTTTGCTCAATACTATAAGCCATAGCAACCGTTTCGATATGCTCTCTGAGAGTCAATTCCTCATACAAGCTAGGTGTCTCTGGAATGTAACCAATTTGCTTGCGATAGTTCGTTGCATCTTCTTGCAGGGTCAATCCATTGATATTGATAGAACCACTATAAGGTGTCAACAGACCGATAATTTCATTAATAGTCGTCGATTTACCAGCACCATTGAGACCAATCAGACCGACCAACTGCCCACTTTTAACAGTAAAGGACACATCTTTCAAGACAGGGACATGAACATAGCCACCTGTCAGGTTTTTAATTTCTAACATATTTTCTCCAAATTTGGTATAATGTAGCTATATTATATCAAAATTCAATACAGTAGAGGTAGATTTTATGTCAGATTGCATTTTTTGTAAAATCATCGCAGGAGAAATTCCTGCTTCAAAAGTATATGAAGATGAGCAGGTTCTTGCCTTTCTTGATATCTCTCAAGTGACACCTGGACACACCTTGGTCGTGCCAAAGGAACACTATCGCAATCTTTTGGAAATGGACGCTACTAGCGCCAGCCAACTCTTTGCCCAAGTACCAAAAGTATCTCAAAAAGTCATGAAAGCTACCAAGGCTGCTGGTATGAATATCATTGCTAACTGTGAAGAAGTTGCAGGGCAAACAGTCTTTCATACCCACGTTCACCTCGTACCTCGCTACAGTGCGGACGATGACCTCAAGATTGATTTTATCGCCCACGAACCAGACTTTGACAAACTTGCTCAAGTCGCTGAAATCATCAAAAATGCCTAAGGAGTTACCATGAAATTATCCAATCTATTGCTATTTGCAGGAGCTGCAGCCGGAAGTTATCTGGTCACAAAAAATCGTCAAACCATCACAGATGAAGTCTTGAATACCACTGACCGCGTTCAAGCTATCAAGGATGATGTGGATATTATCCAAAACAGCCTGCAAATCATCGACCAACAAAAAGAACTCATCAAGGAATACCAAGAAGACCTGACTTACAAGTTTAAGGTCTTGGAAAAAGATATCCAGACTAGATTAGCTGTGATAAAAGAAACACAGGAAATCGAAGATAAGTAAAAAGAGCCATGAACTTTCCTTAAATCTATTTTAGGTTGTCAGGGTCAAACAAAAAAGAGGAATGAAAATGAAACAGTTTTTTAAAATTCTGGCACAGATCATCCTAATCCCTTGTGGTTGCCTTAGCCTTCTTGCGGTCCTAGCATTTCTAGTACTGTTTTTTGCCTTCAGAGCCTCACCGATTGACATTCACAAGGGAAATAACGCCCTCAAACAAATCTTTACCTCCCTTGACATGCCTCCTAAGAAAGTAAAATCAAATGGAAGATATAAATACGAGGGTGGGGGCTTAAATTTTTATGTTACTTTCTCAGATGAGGTCATCAATAGCCATCCCGTCTTAAAAGAAAGTCCAAATCTCACCAAAAACCAACTCGAAGTCTATGTCCTACAGACTGGAGATATCTCCTACTATAAAGTAGGGGATAACTTGTTCAATCATGGTTTATTGCAATTTTTAAAGAAGGAAAGTAGGAATTATTTACAAGAAATCGGAAAGAAACCAAATCCTGATTACTCAGTTCTATATTGGAAGGATCAGGAAAGTCTAAAAAAGGGAATTGCATTCTATGAAAAAGCCTTGACTTTGGTGGATATTCAGGATAACTCTGCAATCAACCATATTGATACCGTTACCATTAAGCCTGGTAAAGAAGCGGAAATCAAGCAACTCATCCAAGATATGGATGCAGCTGGCTTGCTCAAGCAAAGGTCTGATAGAAAATCAGCCGATGAGTGATTGTTCCAATGCTAACATTACAAAGAATAAAGTAAAAAGAGCCCAACGGCTCTTTTTGTGTTATTCTCCTTCAAAGGCATCTTTAATATGGTCAAAGAAGCCCTTTTTCTTTGGATTGACTTTTAAATCACCTGCAGCTGCGAATTCTTTCAAGGCTGCTTTTTGGCGGTCGTTCAAACCTGTCGGTGTTACAACATTGACGGTAACGTATTGGTCACCAACTGCACCGCCACGAAGGCTCGGTGCTCCCTTGCCACGTAGACGGAATTTCTTACCAGTCTGAGTACCCTCTGGAATAACCAATTCAACATCACCGTGAACAGTTGGAATATCTACTGTATCACCAAGAGCTGCTTGGACAAAGTTGAGGTTCAGATTATAGAAAATAGTGGTTCCTTCACGTTCAAACTTATCGCTGGCTTCCACAGAAACCACTACATACAAGTCACCATAAGGTCCACCGTTAAATCCTGCTTCACCTTGACCCGCTAGGCGAATTTGTTGACCAGTTTCCACACCAGCAGGGATTTTCACATGTACGCTATGGGCTTGTTTTTTATGCCCTGTTCCGTGACATGTTGTACATGGATCTTTGATTTCTTTTCCGCGACCGTGACAGACATCACAGGTTACTTGGCGACGCATCATACCAAGAGGAGTTTGTGTATCGACGTTAATGACACCAGCACCATGACAGCGTCCACAAGTGACTGGACTTGTTCCTGGCTTAGCACCTGAGCCATTACAAGTACTACAGCTTGCTTCACGATTGTACTTAACCTCTTTTTCAGCTCCAAAAATAGCTTCTTCAAAGGTCAAATTCACACGGTATTGGAGGTCATCCCCCTGACGAGGAGCATTTGGATTGCGTGAAGCACCGCCTCCTCCGAAGAAACTTGAGAAGATATCTTCAAAACCACCGAAGCCTCCTGCCCCATCGAAACCGCCGAAACCACCAGCTCCACCAAAACCACCGTTGGCTCCAGCAGCACCGTATTGGTCATAGGCAGCACGTTTTTGGTCGTCACTCAAAGTCTCATAAGCTTCCTGAACTTCCTTATACTTTTCCTCAGCACCAGGCTCCTTGTTGATATCTGGGTGGTATTTTTTCGAAAGCTTACGATAAGCCTTTTTGATCTCGTCTGCCGAAGCGTTTTTTGACACCCCCAGACGATCATAAAATTCAGTATTGTTCATACAAGATACCAAGACCGTAAAATTCGACTGAAAAATAGGAAATCTGACGCTGGAGCGATGCTCCTAGGCAGATTTATCTTTTTTCCTAGAATTTAGGTCGGGTTCAATTCCTTTCTGTTATATTGAATAAGAAATTTGGAAACCCGGGTTCAATTCCCTGAACACCTTTGTTCCTTTCTATTGATATTTTGAATCAAACCTCGATTTAGTCCGGGTTCAATTCCTTTCTTTTATATTGATGAGACAAAACCCAAACAAATGAGACTTCGTCCCTCTTTATCGAAAAACAGAGGCTGGGTTGCAACCTCTGGATTTCTTCTTATCATTACGACGCTCGAGTTTTAAAAATCAAACTAGTAATGCTAAATTGAGCACGCCCTAACCTCTTGGTGAAAAAGATAAATCTTTCTAGAAACTAAAGTTTCTACGTAAGATTTCCTATTTTCACTGTGAGGTTTTAACGGGCTTTGCATCTTATTTTTCAGTAAACTCTCCATCTACGACGTCATCGCCTGCGTTTCCGGTTGCTTGTGCGCCTTCTGCTCCTGCTTGAGCTTGTTGGGCTGCTGCAGCTTGTTCGTAGAGTTTAACAGCAAGTCCTTGAGCTTTTTCATTCAATGCTTCAAGTTTTGCTTTCATTTCGTCCAAGTTGTTGTCTTCTTGAGCTTTCTTAAGATCATCAAGGGCAGCTTGGGCAGCGTCACGTTCTGCGTCAAAACCTTTTCCTTCAGTTTCCTTGATTGTCTTTTCAGTCGCAAAGATTGCTTGGTCTACTTCGTTACGAAGGTCAACTTCTTCTTTACGTTTCTTATCTGCTTCAGCATTAGCTTCTGCATCTTTCATCATACGGTCAATTTCTTCGTCAGTCAAACCTGAGTTAGATTGGATCACAATAGTTTGTTCTTTTTGAGTTCCAAGGTCTTTGGCCTTAACAGATACGATACCGTTCTTGTCAATGTCAAATGTGACTTCGATTTGAGGAATTCCACGAGGTGCAGCTGGGATATCTGTCAATTGGAAACGTCCAAGAGTCTTGTTATCTGCTGCCATTGGGCGTTCACCTTGAAGAACATGGATATCAACGGCTGGTTGGTTGTCTGCCGCAGTTGAGAAGACTTGTGATTTAGATGTTGGAATTGTTGTGTTGCGGTCGATGAGTTTTGTGAAGACACCACCCATTGTTTCGATACCAAGTGACAATGGTGTTACGTCAAGAAGGACAACATCTTTGACATCACCAGTAATCACACCACCTTGGATGGCAGCACCCATAGCAACTACTTCGTCAGGGTTTACTGATTTGTTTGGTTCTTTACCAGTTTCAGCTTTAACAGCTTCGACAACGGCTGGGATACGAGTTGAACCACCAACAAGGATAACTTCATCGATTTCTGACAAGCTCAAACCTGCATCTGAAAGGGCTTGACGAACTGGAACTTTTGTACGTTCTACAAGGTCACGAGTCAAATCGTCAAATTTCGCACGAGTTAAAGTCATTTCCAAGTGAAGAGGTCCAGCCTCACCAGCAGTGATAAACGGCAAGCTGATTTGAGTTGAAGTCACACCAGAAAGGTCTTTCTTCGCTTTTTCAGCTGCGTCTTTCAAACGTTGCATTGCCATCTTGTCAGTAGACAAGTCAATACCGTTTTCTTTCTTGAATTCTGCTACCAAGTGGTCGATAATTTTTTGGTCAAAGTCGTCACCACCAAGTTTGTTGTCCCCTGCAGTTGACAATACGTCGAAGACACCGTCACCCAATTCAAGGATAGATACGTCGAATGTACCACCACCAAGGTCAAATACCAAGATTTTTTCTTCTTTGTCAGTCTTGTCCAAACCGTAAGCAAGAGCGGCTGCAGTTGGTTCGTTGACGATACGTTCTACTTCAAGACCAGCGATTTTACCAGCATCTTTTGTTGCTTGACGTTGAGCATCGTTGAAGTAAGCTGGAACTGTGATAACTGCTTTAGTAACTTTTTCGCCAAGGTAGTCTTCAGCATAACCTTTCAAGTATTGAAGAATCATAGCTGAGATTTCTTGTGGAGTGTATTCTTTTCCATTTGCAGAAACTTTTTCAGAAGTTCCCATCTTAGATTTGATAGAGATAACTGTATCTGGATTTGTAACTGCTTGACGTTTTGCAGCATCACCAACAATGATTTCGCCGTTTTTGAATGAGACTACAGATGGAGTTGTGCGGTTTCCTTCTGGGTTTGCGATGATTTTTGATTCAGTTCCTTCAAGAACTGCTACTGCTGAGTTTGTTGTACCTAAGTCAATACCGATAATTTTAGACATGTGTTTTTCTCCTTAAATTTTATATTCTATTTTTCTTTTTGATACTCTTCTTAAATGGCGGCGCCGTCAGAGCTTGACTTCGTCAATCTCTTTGACTAAACTTTGAGCCTAAGGTCTCAAAGTTTGCGCAAATAACGCCATGGCGAAGAGTATCGTCTTTGGTTCGCTTCGCTCACTATTGCAAAGCTGAACTACTTTTTTATCTTTCTTTCATAGTTTATTGTCGTTTCGGACAAGTTTTCTATTATGTAAATTGCGACACGAGAAGTTGTTTCAGCAACCGTAAGAATTGCCTAATCGAACACGCCCTAAGCTCTGGGTAAAAAAGATAGATTACCTTGTGTTCATCGAACACTTCGTCAATCTCCTATTTTTACTGTGAGCTTTTTACGGGCTTTGTATCTTAATTGTACACCACTACCATTGCAGGGCGTAGGATGCGGTCATGGAGTTTGTAGCCTTTTTGGAAAACTTGGGCGATGGTATCTGCTGGGTGTTCATCATCTGCTGGGAGAGTTTGGATGGCCATATGGTAGTTATGGTCAAATTCACCGTCAGCTGCGATTTCTTCGATTCCCTCTTCCTTCAAAGCGTGAATCAAGCTTTCTTGCACCATCTCCAAGCCCTTCTTCACATCATCTGTCAAACCTTCAACTGCGAGTGCACGCTCTAGGTTATCCAAAGAAGGGAGAATTGCTTTTGCCAAGTCCTGGCTACGATAACGTTGCAAGTTTTGACGCTCTTCATTGGCACGGCGTTGGATATTTTGCATTTCTGCATGAGCACGAAGGTATTTATTTTCGAACTCATCCGCACGTTCCTTTGCCAAGTCCAATTCAGACTTCTCAGGAGTTGTTTCTTCTACCGTTTCCACAACTTCCTCTTCTTGGACTTCTTCTACTTCTTCATTTTTTATATCTTGGGCCATTTTCGCCTCCTTTAATGATTTCAATCTTAATGTACTTCGTAATGATTACTGCTGAGGTAGCGGTAAAAATCTGTCAACTTCATGGTCAAAACACGGTTGACCACATTGACTTGGTTGATTAGCTGTTGGTAATCCAGATTGACTGGACCGATAATGGCTAGAATTCCAACTCCCCGATAAGGAATGAGGAACTTGCTACTAATCACCGCTAGGTCAGCTAGACAGGACTCTTGACTGTCTGCAACACGGACGTTTTGCATCTGATCTTCACGCAACCCCTCACGAATCTCCAGAGCTACCTTTTGCGGTTGATCAAAGAACTGATAAGCTGCCAGATTGGCAAAATTCAAGAGATTAACCTTGCCCGCCACCACAATGTTTTCGTTGAACATTTCCTTAAAAATGTGTTCAAAGAGATCGATAACATTGTCCGTTGTTGTAAAGTAACGCTGGATAATCTGCGGAATCTCTGTCCGAATCTTGTAGTGAATATCCAGAACGGTGTGACCGAGGAAACGTTCCTGAATGATGCTCTTCAGTTTCAGCAAATCCTCCTGCAAAAAGTTCCTTGGAATCAGAAACTGACTAGTCACCGTTCGTGACTCGTCTAGGGTGAATACTGCCAAGGCTGTATGTTGCCCCAAAACAACGATATCAAAGGCTGTCAGACGTTGCCTGCTCGGCTCAACATCCAGTGCCACTACCGTACAGCCACTCAGGTCCGTCAGTAGATTAGCAGCTTCTTGCAGAATATCCTCCAGCTTGAAGAATTCCTGATCAAAGGCTTTAACAATCTCATAAACCTCATTTTCAGCCAGTCGGTCAAAATCCAGTGAGTGTTTCACATAGTACTGAAAGCCAGCAACACTTGGCATCCGACCACTTGAAGTATGAGCCTTCTCAAGCAAACCTTGCTTTTCTAGAGCCGCCATGTCATTACGAATGGTTGCACTGCTAGAGTTAATAGACTCTTGCAAAGCTTTGGATCCGACAGGTTCGTGCGTTTTGGTAAAGATGTCAATAATCAGATTTAAAATATCCTGCTGACGCTCTGTAACCATCTCATCACTCCTCTCTGTCTGATCGATTAGCACTCAATACACTCAAGTGCTAACTTATGATTCTATTATACACCCTTAAAAGAGAATGTCAAGATAAAAACTCAAAAAATTAGCACTCTTTTATCAAGAGTGCTAAAAATCAGTCTAAAGACCTAGAAAAAAGACCGCCCTCAGGCAATCTTTCTTCTATATTAGTATTAGTAAAGGTCTAAATAGTTATCAATTTCCCATTGTGAAACAAAGGTTGCATAGCTTGCCCATTCGATTCGTTTGGCTTCAAGGAAACTAGTATAGATATGTTCTCCGAGAGCCGCTCTGACAACCTCATCTTCAGTCAGAGCTTTCAAAGCGTTGTGAAGGGTTGATGGAAGGTCTGTAATACCAGCTTCCTTGCGCTCTTCTGCTGTCATGATGTAGATATTTTCTTCGATAGGAGCTGGTGCTTCAATTTTATTTTCAATACCATGCAAACCAACCTCCAAAAGAACAGCCATAGCGATGTATGGGTTTGCCATTGGATCCACTGAACGCAACTCAAGACGAGTTCCCATACCGCGTGAAGCAGGCACGCGCACAAGCGGCGAACGGTTACGACCAGCCCAAGCAATGTAAACAGGCGCTTCATAACCTGGAACCAAACGTTTGTATGAGTTAACTGTTGGGTTCATGATGGCAGTATAGTTATAGGCATGCTTAATCAAACCACCGAGGAAATGGTAGGCCGTTTCTGACAACTGCATTCCTTTTGGATCATTTGGATCAAAGAAGGCATTGTTTCCTTCTGCATCAAACAAGGACATATTACAGTGCATACCTGATCCGGCAATACCAAATTTTGGTTTGGCCATAAAGGTTGCGTAAAGGCCATGTTTGCGAGCAATGGTTTTAACAACGAGTTTAAAGATTTGAATCTTATCACAAGCACGGAGAACTTCATCGTACTTAAAGTCAATCTCGTGTTGACCAACCGCAACCTCGTGGTGACTGGCTTCTACTTCAAATCCCATTTTGGTCAAGACATTGACAATCTCACGACGTGTGTTGTCCGCAAGGTCAGTAGGCGCCAAATCAAAGTAGCCACCCTTGTCATTCACTTCAAGTGTTGGGTCTCCATTTTCATCCAACTTAAATAGGAAGAATTCTGGCTCTGGCCCAAGGTTGAAGGACTTGAATCCTACTTCTTCCATGTGATGAAGAGCACGCTTCAAATTGCCACGAGGGTCACCTGCAAATGGTTCACCTTCTGTTGTGTAGACATCACAGATCAAACCTGCAACACTTCCATTTTCATCTCCCCAAGGGAAGACTGTCCATGTATCCAAGTCTGGGTACAAGTACATATCTGACTCATTGATACGTACAAAACCTTCAATAGAAGATCCATCAAACATAGCCTTGTTTGACAAGACTTTATCTAACTGTTCATCTGTAGCAGGAATTTCGACGTTTTTCATGGTTCCCAAAATATCTGAGAACATGAGACGGATAAAGGTAACATTTTTTTCCTTGACTTCACGACGAATATCTGCAGCTGTGATTGGCATGAGTTTTCTCCTTAATGTATGACTACTTGCGGTTGGCTAACCGCGACCAAAAGGTGACCGTACTGAAGCAAAGCGACCCTGTTGAAGGAGTTCATTGTGAAGTGCACGACGCACCTCAGTCTGACTCACCGCTTTCTTGGATTTCGCTTCACGTTCAGCATATTTTTTCTTAATGGCAGCGATATTATAACCTTCAGAGATATAATCTTTGATTTCAAGCAGACGATCCATGTCATTCAAGGAATACATGCGACGGTTTCCTTCGTTTCGATCAGGTTTGATCAACTCTTGATCTTCATAATAACGAATCTGACGCGCCGATAGATCGGTCAACTTCATAACACTGCCGATAGGAAAAACAGCCATATTTCGGCGAAATTCTTTTTCCTTCATTTACAATTTCCTTCTTTCTGTCTATTATAGTCTAAAAAAAGACAAACGTCAATTGATAATGTTATAAAATGTAACATTATTTTTCTTTTTTCTCTAAAAAGAGACGAATACGATCAATATCGTAATTTACGAGAATTGCGACAAAAACTCCCATGAAAGTTTCTGATACACGCGCAAACACGTACAAAATCGTTTCACCACTCGGAATCGATAGGGTAATGATTAACATAGCTGCTACACCACCAATAACCCCTGCTTTGTTATTCATGGCTACATTTGTCATAATGGTTAACATGGTGCAGATTGGAACAACAACCAAGGTCACCCAAAAGGCTTCGTGGAAAAAGGTATTTAATAGGAAGAAGACCAGGGCATAGAGGCCACCGATACTATTTCCTAGAATACGCGAAGTCCCAAAATGGACACTCTTATCAAAACTCTCCCTCAGGCTAAAAACAGCTGTCAAAGCACCGATTTGAAGACCTTTCCAGCCAAAAAAGCCAAAAATCAAGAGAACTAGAAAAACAGCAATACCTGTTTTAAAGGTTCGCATACCAAGTTTGAACTGGGATTTATCGAATTTATATTTTTTAAAATAACTCATAATCTCAACTTTCTATTTCCATTTTATCATAAATTGGCTGATTTTATGAGCAATAGTTGAGAGGAAGCGTTTTTATTTTAAGCAAAAGAAAAGAGGAACTTTCATCCCTCTCTTCTTTGATTTATTTATAAAATCTTATTTTTCTGTCAAAGCTGCAAGTCCTGGAAGAACTTTACCTTCAAGAAGTTCCATTGAAGCACCACCACCGCGTCACAAATACCTACACTAACACAAAAAGGTGACATAGCCACCTTTTTGTTAACGTTTCAGTTTTGTTCCTTTTTCTACAAAATCAGGATTTTGTAGAGACTAACGGGCTGAAATTATTTTTCTGTAAGTGCAGCCAAACCTGGCAATACTTTACCTTCGAGAAGTTCCATTGAAGCACCTCCGCCCGTACTAATCCATGAGAATTTGTCTGCACGGCCAAGGTTAATCGCTGCGGCAGCTGAGTCACCACCACCGATGATTGATTTAACGCCTGGTTGTTTCACGATAGCGTCCATCACACCGATTGTTCCAGCTTGGAAGTCAGGGTTTTCAAATACACCCATAGGTCCGTTCCATACAACTGTTTTGGCACCAGTCAAAGCTTCGTCAAATTTAGCAATAGATTTTGGACCGATGTCAAGACCAAGGAAGCCTTCAGAAACTGCTTCACCTTCAGTGTCACGCACTTCAGTGTAGCCAGCAAATGCGTTAGCTTCTTTTGAGTCAACTGGCAAGATCAATTTACCGTTTGCTTTTTCAAGAAGAGCTTTCGCAACATCCAATTTGTCTTCTTCTACAAGTGAGTTACCGATTTCGATACCTTGTGCTTTGTAGAATGTGTAAGTCATACCACCACCGATAAGGACTTTATCAGCTTTTTCAAGCAAGTTTTCGATAACACCGATCTTGTCTGAAACTTTTGAACCACCAAGGATAGCCACGAATGGACGTTCTGGAGCTTCAACTGCTTCTTGGATGTAGGCAATTTCGTTTTCAAGAAGGAATCCAGCAACTGCTTTTTCAACGTTTGCTGAGATACCAACGTTAGATGCGTGTGCACGGTGAGCTGTACCGAATGCATCGTTTACGAAGATACCATCTCCAAGTGATGCCCAGTATTTACCAAGTTCAGGATCGTTTTTAGATTCTTTCTTGCCATCAACATCTTCGTAACGAGTGTTTTCAACCAAGAGAACTTGTCCATCTTCAAGAGCGTTAATCGCTGCTTCCAATTCAGCACCACGAGTGACACCTGGAAGGAAAGCAACGTCTTGACCCAATTTAGCTGCCAAGTCAGCAGCTACAGGAGCAAGTGATTTACCAGCTTTGTCTGCTTCTTCTTTTACACGGCCAAGGTGAGAGAAGAGGATAGCACGTCCACCTTGTTCAAGGATGTACTTGATAGTTGGAAGAGCTGCAGTGATACGGTTGTCGTTGGTAATCACGCCATCTTTTACAGGTACGTTGAAGTCAACACGAACGAGAACTTTTTTCCCTTTCAATTCAACGTCTTTAACAGTCAATTTTGCCATTAGATATGACTCCTTCTTTTTTTATACGTGTTAATTATATCACAAAATCAGCAAAAGAGATAGAAAAACCCTAAACTTTTCCAGTACTTTCTTGCAACGAAAACTAGCATTTCTAAAAATCAAAACTAGAAAAACTTTTCCAAATCACTAAGTAATACAAGAAAAACTAGTTAATCCATCTCATTCTTCCACTGATTTTTACTAGTTAAAACGAGGTTTGACTAATCTGCATCCAAACCTTGTTTTTAGTTGTTATGAGGAAATGCAAGAATCCTAAATCGATTCGTTTTCTCTCTTCTTTCCAGCAAGTAGGCCATAGCCACTCATCACTCCGAGGAGTCCTAGTGCTACTAGACTAGCATCTCTTGTTACTCCAGTATTTGGAAGTTCTTTACCTACTTTTTCATTTGTCGGTGTTGCTAAAAGAGCTTGACCTGTTTTTTGAGAGTCTTGCTCTTCTTTCGTTCCAACTTCAACAATTTCCGGAAGAGCTTCCTTGAGAACTTCTGTTGTACGAAGAGTACGATTGCCTTGGGCATCGACTTCTACAAAGCGACGAACTTGTCCTTTCACACCTGATTGAACTAGCTGGTGTTGTCCTTTAAGAAGGCTTGCACTTGGGCGTTCTTGACGTTCGAAAGCAACTGTATCCTCTTCAATTTCTAGTTTCGGAATTTCTAAAACTAGGTCTTTTACTCCCTCAGCTGGTTGATTGCTTGATAGAACTTTTGTACCTACTTCGGTAATCTCTGGAACAGCTTCCTTGAGAACTTCTGTTGTACGAATGATACGATTGCCTTGGGCATCTAATTCTACAAAGCGACGAATTTGCCCCTCAACTCCTGCTTGGACAAGTTGACGTTGACCGACTAGGAGATTTGGATTTGGACGTTCTTGGTGTTTGAAGGCCACTGTATCCTCTTCAATTTCTAGTTTCGGAGTTTCTAGAACTAAATCTTTAACTCCTTCTGCTGGTTGATTACTTGAAAAGACTTTGGTTCCAACTTCTACGATTTCAGGGGTTGCTTCTTTCAAAACTTCTGTAGCGCGAAGCGTACGATTGCCTTGACTATCTACTTCTACTAGACGACGAATTTGCCCTTCTTCTCCTTTTTGGACAAGTTGACGTTGACCTTTAAGAAGGTTCGCACTTGGTCGCTCTTGACGTTCATAGGCTGTTGTTTCAGTTTCAACAACTAGTTCAGGGAGGACCTCAACTGTCGGGGCTACTTCACTTGGATCCATGCTACCAACATGATGACTTTCTTCTGCAGGAGCTAGTTTCTTATTCAGCTTTTCTTTCATGTCAGCAAAAGCTCGTGGAGTTGGCATCTCTGAAGCCAACAAAGTTTCTGCTTGTTCAATCAACTCAGCTTTAGGATCTTTTTCACGGACGGATTCGAGCAAGCCTTCCAATTCTTCTCTAGCAGTTTGATAACGTTGATTTCCATCCAAGTCCGCTCCAGCTTGTTTCAATTCATTCAAGGCTTTGTTGACTTCTTCTTGACTGGCATCATGGTTTTCTGCAACAGCTTTAGCTGCATTGAGTTTCTCTACTAGTACAGCTTGTTTGTCCTCACTTGAGAAGGTATAGGCAAGGGTTGACTGACGGCCTTGGGCAGCAGTGATTTCTTGTTTAAGGTATTCATCATTAACTGCAGCCTTTGGAGAAACCAAGACATCAAACTCAGCTGTGTGCCCCTTGTAATGCAGGGTCAAGGTCTGGCGTCCAGTCTTCTGAGCATCGTATCCCGTGATTTCAACACCTTCATCAGTAAAGCTGTGAGTCTCTTCTGTCTCGTCATCATAGAGAACACCAAAGCGACCTTCAGAGTGTTCCAGTTGATCCCCTACTAGATAGTCTGTTTTTGGTTTCTTAGTAATATACAAGCCCGCTACTTCTTTTGGTTTTCCTTCATCCTGTCCTGTCACTTGGACTTTCAGATCACCTGACACTGGTAAACCAAGGTATTGCAGTGTTAGGTTTTGTTCCCCTTTTTGATGAGCGTCGTATCCAGATACCGTCACACCTGAGTGAGTAAGGTTAATCAGCTCGTCGACTTGTCCCCCTTCGTATTGAACACGGAGTGTTCCGCCTCTGAGGTCCAGTTTTTCTCCTTCTTTATAAACTGTCTTTTTAGGTCCTTTTTCAAGGCTAACTGCAGCAATTTTTCTCTCATCCTGTGGAATCGCTACAGCCAAGGTGTTACTGATTTCTTTGCCAGGTAGTTGGGTACGATAGTAGAGGAGAGTTGGTTGCTTATCAAAGCCCAATGGAGCTGTTGCCAAGTCACCACCAGTTTCAGTCTTCAAGGTTGCAATTGGTGTTTGTGAATCAGCCTTGTCGTAAACGGTGATGGTTGCGCCTGCCGGAACATCAGAGAAGCCTAGTTGAACTTGGTGGTTTCCAAGTGAACGGGCAGCTACCTTAGCCATTGGAATATTTTGACTTTCTGTGTCCAAGGCTTCGTACATCTTCCAGTTGTAGATACGAATGGCCTTCCAAGGTGTTCCATTATCAGATGTAATGACATGCAAGCGCCAGTCTTGGGCAGTAATTGGTTTGTCAAGAGTGATATCTGTAACGTGCGCTTTATTGCCACGGACTTCCTTAGCCAACTTCCATTGACCATCCGCATCTTTATAATAAAGGTCAAAGTCTTTGGTGTTCATCAGACCATCGTTAACAGACTCACCACCAGCTCCCGCATGATCCATCACCCATCTGACAACACGACGTGGTTGAGTCAAACGAATATCGACACTACCGCTCAATTGTCCTGAAGACCACTTGTCTGAAAGACTGGTAATGGTACCGTTCAACATACCTTCAATACCTTCTCCACCTTCGGTATTCGGGAAAGTGCTACCGATAACCGTTGCCCCTGGAACAATATTTTCAGCCAAAGGTCTTGGGAGAGTCGTATCCTGAACAGTCATGCCCCAGTTAAAGGATGTCGTCGCAGCTTCTGAACGAAGGCCATTTTTACCAACTGCAACGACTTTCAATTCTTGCGTCGTACCAGTCGCATTAGCAGAGCGGCTAACTTTTGGCAAGTAGATGGTTGAAGCAGATGAACCTGTCAACAAACGCCAGTTATCCCCATCTTTTTCGTAGACTTCATAGAAATCCGCATCTTGATTACCCGCAAACTGGACCACTGCTTCAGCTTCTTGGGCATTTTTAAGAGATTGTTTCACCACAGAAAGGCCTGTAGGCGCTTGTGGTGCTTGGTGATTGTCTGAAATTGTTAATTGACCTAGGTTAAACTGATAATCTTTTACAGCTCCTTCATGCTCGAAGAAGAGTTTGACTGCATAGATGGTTTTACCTGCTAGTGAGCTGAGATCAAATTCTTCATTTGTCCAGTTGCCAGAAAGGGTTAGCTCTTTCCATGCATCTGCATCATCGAATTTGTAGTCTGGAGTTGTAGAGAAGGCCATATAAACTTTCGAGCCTTTTCCTCCCTTGTGGGCAACACGAAGTTTGGTTTTCTCAGTTACTTCTAACTTAGTAGAATACAAATTTACATCCTGGTCCGTCTTACCAGCTACATTACCTGAGAATTTAAGGGAATTTCCGCCATTGTAGGCATCTGTAAAATCATATTCTGCACGAAGTTTTTCCCCTGTTGAAGTCTGCCACCAGCGCCATGTTGGCAAGACACCTGAAACAGAACGGTAGTTCCACTCAGAATCCTTAGAAACCTTTCCGTCTACAAACCACTTTCTACCATGGCCTGTATTAAAGGAGGTAGTGAAGGTCCGGCCTACTGCTGGTGTGCGGTCTGCAACTAAATTAGCAATCCCATACCACTCTTTGTCCGCTGGTTTTTGAGCTGTCGGATCTCCTTGGTAACCTGTGAAGAAGATATCTTCGTTTTTATGGTAATCTTCACCTGTTTTTCCTAGACTGGTAATTGTATCTGGTGCAAAGAGTCCAAGTGACAAACGTAACTTGCCTTTTTCATCTAAGAGGGCATCCCATTTAACTTTTGTCTTATAAGAACCACCTTGTTGCAATTCCAATCCTGCAAAGATATCATATTGGCTACGTTCCAGCCATTTTGCCATTTCTACAGAGTGGTCATTCTTTTCCTTATTCCAGTTGAAATTGGCAAAGAATTGATCCGCAGGGACCTTGTCACCTTCTTTTTGCATGAACTGGTAGTTGTAATCACCTAGACCATCTTCGTGGTAACGACCATATTTATAGGTCATGGCATCGTACCAAGCATACTTGATTGGATGGTTGACTTTTGCCGCATATTCTTTTGTATAGAGCATGAATTGACGCATTTTTTCACCAAGTGGCGTTACTAAGTCACCCGTTGTTTCTTGGTTGATAAAATACCCATCAAAGCCATAGTACTTAGCAAGGTCGACAAGTTTTCGTGCAATAGGGAAGGTTCCATCCTCATCTTGTTTCAAAGCAGCAACAAATTTCTCTTGATCTGCAATACTATTAGACCAGTTGAAGAAGAGTGTACCATATACAGGAACTCCGTTACGATGTCCTGCATCAATGACATCTGGAGTTGGAACGAGACCTTCCCAGAAGACCATTGAATCCAAGTATTGCCAGTAGTCAAAGGCGTAGGCCTTGAATTCTTCTCCACCAACAGAAGCGTGGTCTTTAGCCTTTGAGTTGGTATTTGCTAGCGCCTGAACCTTGGCTCTTCTACTTGCTTTTTCGTTCACCAACTGGCCTCTATGGCGCTTAGCAAGTTCAACAGAAGAACGATTGATGGGATCATCCTCACGCGCACCCGGTTCCCATTTCAACAAATCCTCCCAAGAGTTAAATTTGATTTCCTTTGGTTTTAATGTTTTTTCTGTATTTTTAGGGACATCTGGCTGGACTTCTTTTTCAGTCTTATTAGTTTCTGCTGCTGGCTTAGACTCATCCCCTTGGCTAGTTGCTTCAGACTTTGATTCTATTTCCTTGTCAGACTTAGGTTTTGCTTCTGCAGATGGTGTTTCTGTAGCCACCTCACTTGCTTTTTCCTCTGGTTTAGCTGCGCTAGCTGCCTCTGCGATTTCAGTAGTTGCAGCTTCATTGCTTGCTGGCGAAGCAGTTTCAGATGCTGTCGCTACTCCTTCTGCCTTTTCTGGCTTATTTTCTCTAGCATGTTCTCCTTCATGCTGCTTGTCAACTTCATTAGTTGGATGCTCACTCTCTCCTGAAACAAGCTCTGTATTGGCTCCGCTATTTTCAGGAACTGCAGTTTCTTCAGCCAAGGCTGGACCAGCAAATAAAACAGCACCAATCATCAGCGAGCAGGCTCCTACTGATAACTTACGAATACTGTAACGACAACATCTTTCAAAAAATGGATTCTTCATTTTCTCCTCCTAAAAGATTGATTTTGTTGTGCAAAAGAAAGCGCTTAACTTTCTTTATAAATTTTTTATCCCAATCACAGGGACCAAGATAATTCCTCCCTCATTTTAAAATATTTCTTTTAAATGTCAATATATAAAAGGAAATACCTATATCTAGGTTAGAAATTGGTAAAATTAATATAATCAAGGTCCATTCTAACGAATTTTCTTTCTAAAATCTTAGCTTAACACTTGTTAGATTTACTTTTATCCTTTAAAATAGAATAGGAGAAATTCCGTTATTATTTTTCGGAGGAAAAAGAAATGTCCATTAATTGGCAGGAAATTTTATTTCACTTTTTAGGTGGTCTGGGACTATTCTTATATAGTATCAAGACCATGGGAGACGGTTTGCAACAAGCTGCTGGAGATCGCCTTCGTTTTTACATTGACAAGTACACTAGCAATCCCTTTTTAGGTGTTCTAGTCGGGATTGTCGTGACTGCCCTGATTCAGTCAAGTACAGGGGTTACAGTTATCACGGTTGGACTGGTCAGCGCTAGTCTTCTCACTCTTAGACAGGCTATCGGAATTATCATGGGAGCCAACATCGGAACCACCGTTACTTCCTTTATCATCGGTTTCAAGCTTGGTGAGTATGCTTTACCCCTGATTTTCCTTGGAACCATGTTCCTATTTTTTACAAAAAACAGAACAGCAAACAATATCGGGCGTATCTTGTTTGGTGTAGGGGGAATCTTCTATGCTCTCAACCTCATCAGTGCCGGTATGAGTCCTCTTAAAGATTTACCACAATTCAAGGAATATATGGTAACCTTGGGACAAAATCCTGTATTAGGAGTTTTTGCCGGTGCAGTGATTACCGTCCTCATCCAAGCTTCTTCTGCGACAATCGGGATTTTGCAAGGTCTCTATGCAGGTGGATTCCTTGACCTTAAAGGTTCTCTACCTGTTCTCTTCGGGGATAATATCGGGACAACCCTAACAGTTATCATCGCGGCAGCTGGAGCCAATATCTCTGCGAAACGCGTTGCTGCAACCCACGTCACCTTTAACGTATTAGGAACTATCCTTTGCTTAATCTTATTAGGTCCATTTACATCTATGATTGAGTACTTCCAGGCACTCCTTCACCTCTCACCTGAGATGACCATCGCCTTCTCTCACGGTGCCTTTAACGTAAGTAACACCATTGTACAATTTCCATTCATCGGAGCCTTGGCCTACTTTGTAACCAAGCTCATCCCTGGTGAAGATGAAGTTGTCAAGTATGAGCCACTTTATCTTGATGAGCATTTGATTAAACAAGCTCCATCAATCGCTCTCGGAAATGCCAAGAAAGAACTCCTTCACTTGGGAAATTATGCTTCTAAAGCCTTTGACCTTTCATACAACTACATCATTGACCTTAATGAAAAGGTTGCTGAAAAAGGCCACAAGACAGAAGAAGCCATCAATACCATTGATGAAAAATTGACTCGTTACCTGATTACTCTTTCAAGTGAAGCCCTTAGCCAGAAAGAAAGTGAAGTGCTCACCAACATCCTTGATTCATCCCGTGATTTGGAACGGATTGGGGACCACGCAGAAGCCCTAATCAATCTGACCGACTATCTTCAACGTAAAAATGTTGAGTTTTCTGAAGCTGCTTTGGAAGAACTAGCTGATATTTATCAAAAAACCACCGACTTTATCAAGGATGCCCTTGATAGTGTGGAAAACAATGATATCGAAAAAGCTCAAAGTCTGATTGAACGCCATAAAGAAATCAACAATATGGAACGTGTTCTCAGAAAGACTCACATCAAGCGCCTCAACAAGGGCGAATGTTCAACACAAGCTGGGGTCAACTTTATCGACATCATTTCCCACTATACTCGTGTATCTGACCACGCCATGAACCTTGCTGAAAAGGTCATCGCTGAACAAATCTAAGATCCAAGAAGCTATCCTAAATGGGATGGCTTTTTTCTTTTCCTAACCAAGAATTGCTTTTCTAATATATAGAAAAATGCTTTGATTCACAATGGAATCAAAGCATTTTAAAGAGCTCCCCATACATAAGCGCAGAAGCTGCAGTTCCCCTGTACTTGGCTTCTTCTCTTTTGATAAAGCGAGCCAAGTTGAGCAACTCAGGTGCCGGATGTTTGGGATTTAGGAGCAATTCACGATTGACCAGACCTGAGAGACGAACTGCCAGCAATTGCTCATTTGTAGTAGGCAGTTTTTTAGCAGTCTCTAGGAGAGCAGCAACTAAATCTTCACTCAAATCATGTCGAGCATGATTGTAAAGATCTTTTACAAGGCTTTCTAGGTTTGGTTCTACCATCCCTACCACCTCCTTAAGTTTAATAATTTTTAATCAAATCAACTGTTGAACGATCTAATTTCTTCACCAAGGCCTGCAAGAAAGCTTGCGCTTCTAGGAAGTCATCCATAGCGTAGAGGGTTTGGTGAGAGTGGATATAACGAGCGCAGACACCGATAGTTGTAGATGGGACACCGCCATTTTTCAGATGAGCTGCGCCAGCGTCTGTTCCGCCTTTACCACAATAGTATTGGTACTTGATACCAGCTTCTTCAGCCGTTGTCAAAAGGAAATCCTTCATCCCTGGGAGAAGCAAGTGGCCTGGGTCATAGAAACGAATCAAGGTTCCATCCCCAATCTTGCCTTGACCGCCATAAACATCACCAGCAGGTGAGCAATCAACTGCTAGGAAGACTTCTGGGTCAAACTTGGTTGTGGAAGTATGAGCACCACGAAGACCAACCTCTTCTTGGACGTTAGAGCCAAGATAGAGTTCATTTCCGAGTTTTTGACCTGACAGAGCTTCCGCCAACTCGCTCACCATAAGAACACCGTAGCGGTTGTCCCAAGCTTTTGAGATGATATTTTTCTCATTGGCCGTCAAGATTGCAGAACTATCTGGTACGATGGTGTCGCCAGGACGGATGCCAAAACTTTCTGCCTCAGACTTATCCGCAAAACCGCCATCAAAGACGATATCTGCAATAGCTGGCATAGTTGGGCCGCCCTTACCACGAGTCAAATGTGGAGGAACAGAGCCTGAAATCACAGGAATTTCACGACCATCACGAGTCAAGAGTTTGAAACGTTGGCTACTAACCACCATAGGATTCCATCCACCGATTTCTACCACACGGAAGGTACCATCTGGCTTGATTTCGCTGACCATAAAACCAACTTCATCCATGTGAGAAGCAACCAAGACGCGCGGTGCATCTGCAGCTTCTGAATGTTTAATCCCGAAAATACCACCCAAGCCATCTGTCACCACTTCATCCACATGCGGTGTCAATTTTTCACGAAGATAAGCACGGACAGGCGCTTCATGACCTGAGATCGCAGCAAGTTCTGTTACTTCTTTGATTTTTGAAAATAATGTTGTCATTTCAGTTCCTTCTTTCTTTCATCCATTTTACCACTTTTTATAGGAGAAGGATAGCGGGAATCATCATTCCAGATAAAACTACTTGTGAAAAAACGAATCACCATTGTAATTCGTTTTATTTATGATTCCGTTTGAGTGAAAAATGGTCTGGGACGGGGTCCTTGCCTGTTTTCGACCAGGGATGGCAACGTAAAATCCGCGCCAATCCCATCAAAACACCCTTGAAGCCATGTTTTTCAATAGCCTGAATCATGTAGTTGGAACAGGTAGGCTCAAAGCGACAAGAAGGTGGAAAGGCTGGCGAGATAAAACGTTGGTAAAAGCGCACAGGCGCTATTAAAATTCGTTTCATTATTTCTTGGTTACAGCCATGGTATGTAGTTGGCTGATTTCTTTTTTGTTAAGACGACGGGATTCTCCTGGACGGAGTCCTGTCAAGTCTAGATGTCCGAAACGAGTCCGTGACAACTTGTCCACTTGGAGACCGACAGCTTCAAACATCTTTTTAACCTGGTGGTTACGCCCTTCATGGATAGTCAACTGCACCACAGAGCGGTTTTTGACTGGATCCACTTTGAGAATCTCATAGACAGCTGGTTTGGTTTTCTTGCCATCAATCTCAAGTCCACGGGTCAAGGGACGGAGATTATCCTTATTGGCCACACCTTTAACACGCGCGACATAAACCTTGTCAATCTCATTACGAGGGTGAATCATCTCATCCGTAAAATCCCCATCATTTGTCAAAATCAAGACTCCTGATGTATCCCAGTCCAAACGACCTACAGGGTAGATGCGCTCTTTCACGTTGGGCAAAAGATCGACAACCGTCTTGCGGCCCTTGTCATCTGTTACACTGGAAATGACACCGCGTGGTTTATTAAGCAGATAGTAGACCTTTTCTTCGTTGTAGATTGGTTGGCCTTCAACTTCGACCTTGTCGCCTGACTTGATAGTGGTTGCAAGTTCACGTACCACCTGGCCGTTAACCGTCACCAAGCCTTGCTTAATCAGCTCTTCTGCTTTTCTCCTACTGGCCACACCTGCGTGGGCAATATACTTATTGATTCTCATCTTCTTCTATCCTTTCACCAAATAATTGGCTTTCTTGGGCTTGAATCTCAAGCTCATCAATCACTGGTAATTCTTCCAAATGGTTAATTCCCATGTAATCTAGGAAATAATCTGTTGTCACATAGAGGTTGGGGCGTCCCAACACTTCTTTTTTCCCGTCTTCTCGTATCAAGTCAAAGGCCTGCAACTTCGCCAAAGCCCCACTCGAGTTGACCCCACGGATGGCATCAATCTCTATTCGTGTGATGGGCTGTTTGTAGGCAATGATGGACAAGGTCTCAAGGGCAGCCCGTGATAAACTCTGGTTGATAGGCGCCTTAGAGTATTCCTTCAAAATCTCTGAAAACTGAGGCTTGGTCACCAATCTATAAGCGCCCCCTGTCTCAATCAGGGCCAAACTGGAATCTGGGTCCTTTTCATACTTCTGAGATAATTTTTCTAAACTCTGTTGGATGCCTGTCGGTGGCAGAGAGAGGAGTTCGGCTAACTGGCGGACTCTAATCCCATCTTCACCCGCTACAAACAAGAGCGCTTCTATTTTTGCTAAAGTACTCATCTTTCCTCTCTATCAAGTCTAGCTTTGGGCCACTTGACTTTCTTCCTTCTTTTCCATGAGATAAATATCTCCGAAACTTTCCTCTTGCACGAGGATCAGCTCCTGGGTTTTGATTAACTCTAGGGTTGCCAAAAAGAGGGTGATGACCTCTTGGACATTCTGGGCTTCCTTGAACAAATCCTGCAAGCGCAATTGGTCTCGTCCAGCCAAGGACTCTTTCACGATAATCATCATGTCCTCAATCTTATACTCATCCCGCAAGATAGTCGTGTGATTCTGTGCAAACTCCTCTTTTTTCTTGGCTAGGATATTTGAAAAAGCTAAAAAGAGGTCAATGGTCGTCTTGTCATGAACAAGCTCCGCATCTTCGTAAATCAACTCTGTCGGCGCTTTGGAATAGTGCTGAGCTCGTTCTTGGTGCTTGGCTTCTAGGTGTTCCCCCAAGAGCTTAAACTTGCGGTATTCTTCGATTTGAGAGAGAAGATCCTGCTCCAGGTCATCCTCCAAGTCTGTCACTTCCGCTACCTTTGGCAAGAGCTTGCGACTCTTGATCAGCATGAGCTGACTGGCCATAACCATGTACTCGCCCGTCACTTCCAGACGCATGGCCTGCAGGGTTGAAACATAGGCTAGATACTGTTCGATGACTTCCGTAATGGGCACATCGTAGATATCCATCTGGTACTTAGAAACCAGGTGCAAGAGCAAGTCCAGGGGCCCTTCAAAATCTTTTAATTTAATATCCATTATCTATATTTTTCTAAGGTCAGGACTGTTTTTAATCCTAATTTTTTTGCAATTTCGTACAAATCGACCTTCTTTTCTATCTGTCGTAGAATGAACTGTTCCCGTAGGGCTTGGGCTGATAGTGCTGGAGAACCTTTCTCCTTGACAAAAGCTTCTAGCTGACGGAAGGCCCACTGACGAGAATAGGCTTTCCCTGTCCTTTCAAAAAGATAGGTCTGGCCCATCAAGGGTTCTAGCTCTGAAAGCAAGCTCGTGGGAATGGTGACAATCCTCTGTTGGGAAGCCTTCTGGATTCTCAACACTTGAAAATCTAGATTGATATCCGCAACCTTGAGAGCTAAAATCTCACTCGGCAAGAGCCCCATTTCTAGGATTAAGAGCGCTAGCAAGCGACCTTCTGGATAATTACTTTCCTGCCAAAAAGAGTCTAGGTCTAGAATTTCTGGTTTTTCAGCTTTCTTTTCAGCTTGTTTAGCTAATTCCAAGCGGTAAAAGCTATCCACTTCTCCTTTTTGATAGAGAAAGTAGAGAAATTGGTTACAGGCCGAAATCTTTCGCTTCTGGGCGCTGATTTTTAGATTGGCTAGTTGGGCTTGGTAAATCTTGAGACTGGTCTCCGAAATCCGCTCGCCTACAATGTCTAAAAATTGCTCCAGATCATACTTATAGGACTGCTTGGAATTGGCAGACAAGCCCTGCTTTTCCTCTAAAAAATCTGAAATTCTGTCTCTCATTTGCATCGAATCTCATATTCCTTACTAAAGTCATGCAAGAGGGCATTGACTGCCTTGAGGATAGACTTGCGCGTGATGATCCCTTGGAAAATCCCTGACGCATCCACAACCGGTAAGAAGGACTCATCTACCAGCTTGTGCAAGACCTCCGTAATGGTAAAATCAGGCGAAACAACCGCTACATCCGTTTTGGTCATATGAACAATATCCGTATCCGCCATGATTTCTTGACTCAAATCATGCTCCATCTGATAAGCCATAATATCTCTGAGCCCAATCGTCCCAACAAACTGTTTTTCATCTGTCACAACAGGAACACGGGTATAGGTCATCTGACTAAGCAAGAGGGTCGCATGATCCGCATTGTGGGTATCAATTAACACAGCTAGATTTTCAGCAGGGGTCAAAAAAGTTTCTTCTTGCCCCAACAAGAAAGTCTCAAACTCCTTGGCAATCATCGGCTAAACTCCTTGGACAAGCCCGGATACACCTCGTGGTCTCGTGTCAAAAAGTCCACTTTGAAATAACTGTCATCAATCTCCACACGAGCATAGAGACATTCTCTGATGGTCCCACGTGGTTGACTGATAGAACCTGGATTTAGAAAGAGGGTCTTGCCTTCCATCCAAGCATTTGGCACATGCAAGTGACCATAGAGGCAGATATCGGCCTCTTCCTCCTGAGCCCAGTAGTCCAACTTTTGAAAATTGAAATTGATGTCAAACAAGTGACCATGGGTTTGGATAATCTTGGTCGAACCAAGCTCAGTCACCAAACGTTCTGGGTAACCTGCATAGAAGTCCATATTCCCTTTAACAACGCGGATGCCCTCCCAAAGGGGAGAATCTGGACGCAGTTCAGAATCGCCATTATGAAAAACGGCATCAACTTTGCCCACATAGCGATCACGGATTTCTTCCACAATCAAGCTATCGCCATGGGAATCGCTCATTACAATGATGGTTTGCTTTGCCATGATGGAAATACCTCCAAAAGTTTCTTAACGGCTAAGGCACGGTGAGATTGACTATTTTTTTCTTCAAGGGTTAATTCAGCTGAGGACTTGCCTGTCTCTCCTACAAGGAAGAGAGGATCGTAACCAAATCCATTTTCACCCTTTGGTTCAAAGTTAATGTAGCCAGGCCAGTCTGCTTCAACAACCAAACTTTCCTTGTTGGGACTGGCTACGACTAGGGTTGTATGGAATTGAGCCGAACGGTCCTTGAGTTCAAAGACCATGGCCAATTCGTGCAAGAGTTTGGCATTGTTTTCACGATCAGTAGCTCCCACTCCTGCGAAACGAGCTGACCAGACACCTGGCAAGCCACCAAGGACATCAACTTTAAGTCCAGAATCATCTGCCAGAACCATCTTGCCTGTTAATTGAGAAATAGTTTCTGCCTTGAGACGGGCATTTTCTTCGAAGGTCATGCCTGTTTCAGCTACTTCAGGCAGGTCAGGATAGTCATTAAGATTTTCCACATCGTAGCCTAACTTATCAAAGATAGCTCGGAATTCCTTGGTCTTGCCTTCGTTTCGAGTCGCAATCAATAAGGTTTCTCTGACCTTGCTTGTCTCAAAGAAATCATGAACATCGACCCCTTCTTTGGGCAATTCCACATACAAGAGTTGCCCATTTTCAACCAAGAGCAGAGCCCCTTGACGTTGGATGACTTCCACATTTCGTCCCATTTCTTGGTTGAGGATGTCTACCACAAAAGACAATAAACGGTAGAGAGAACCATAGCGTAAAACAGTAACAGAAACAGGAAAACCTCGATCCTCATCTCGAAATCTTTGGGCAAACTCCAATAGAGGAAAATCCAAGTCATCATCCGTCAACGTCCGGACGCCACCAAAAATACCATAGGACCCGACATACCAGTCCTGGTCATCCTTATATTCATAAATTTTATTTGTCATAATTCTACATGCTCCACATGAATCTCTTTTTCCAGCCATTCTTCACCAATTTGTGCAAAACTTTGGCTGCTGGCTGTTGTGTAAAAACGGTGATGGAGTGGTCCAGCATCACGACCACGATTGATTTCAAAATAATTAAGTAAGACTGAGATATCCCGTACGCACTCTGCCCCACTATCAATGAGCTGAACCTTGGGTCCCATGACATTTTGAATAATAGGTCTGAGCAGTGGATAATGGGTACAACCCAAAATCAGGCTATCCACCTTTCCAACCAAGGGACGCAGGGTTTCATAGACCACTTTCTTGGTGACACTGGTTGACAGAGCACCAGACTCCACCAAGGGAGCAAACTTAGGACAGGCCAAACTCTCCACCTGTAAGTCCGGATCCAAATCATGGATTTTCTGACGGTAGATGTCTGATTGTACCGTCATGGGTGTTCCAATCACTCCGATTTTCCCACCTTGACTAGACTTGATAGCTGCCGAAGCTCCTGGCAAAATCACACCTAGGACAGGAATATCTAGTTGAGCCTTAATTTCTTCCCAGACGACGGCAGTCGCAGTATTACAAGCAATGACAATCATTTTGACATCCTTGGTCAAAAGAAAGTTGACCAACTGCCAAGTATATTCACGAATTTGCTCAGCAGGACGGGGACCATAGGGCGCCCGTGCCGAATCTCCAATATAGACGATTTCTTCGTGGGGAAGCTGGCGCATGAGCTCGCGCACAACGGTCAAGCCCCCGACACCCGAATCCAAAAAACCAATTGGTCGATTATCCATACAGTCTTCTTTCTAGTCTTTTTTCTGATTGATAGTTCATTATGATTACTTGTCTTTAAGAACTGAATGACAGCCTAATCAATAACTATCTCTCTTAATCATAATCAAATATCAATAGAATGCAAGGAAAAAGTCTCATCCCTAAACCATAACCAACATAGTGAGAAGTCTGGAACTTTCATCCCAGACTTTTCCTTATTTATTTTTTCTTTTTATTGTTAGCAAGGGCTGCCTTTTGTTGGCGGATGATTTGGTGGTAAACTTGTTGTACCTTAGCTTCGCTTGGTTTTTGACCATTTGCACTCAAAAGAGTACGAACTGCTTCAGCATTCAAACGTGGGTTGTCAGCGAATTCTTTTTCGATTTGCTTACGAACCAAGTACATTCCCCCAAGAGCTCCTCCTAGAAAAGCTAGCACAATCAATACAATTGCTAAAAGTAAATCCATCATTTTTCTCCTGTTTCTTTTTGAGTCTCTTTCATTATACCACAAACTAGCCACCCTGACTAGTTTGTTTTACGCTTTCAGAGATGAGTAAGCTGTAATTAAAGTTGGCTTATCTTTCTAGTCAAAACTAGAAAGAATATAAAAAATACACTCCCTTACTATTCGTTTCCTCCACTTTTTTAATACAAAACAATATCAAATATATATCCTTCTCTAATCCTCTTGACAACACTTCATTAGCTGGTAAAATTAGATTAACAATACAATATAGAAACAAAAGTTCGCCTCATTAAAAATGAAAGCGCTTTTAATTAATAAAGGAGGTTTCTATGGAAAAAATTTGGAGGGAGAAATCCTGTCGCTACAGTATTCGAAAGCTAACAGTCGGCACAGCCTCTGTTTTGCTTGGAGCGGTTTTTCTAGCTAGTCATACCGTCTCTGCTGATACTATTGAAGTACAGCAAAACGAGCCTGCATTAGAGAAAACTACAGTTAAGACAGACACTATAACAAAAGCAACTGAATCAACCGAGCACACACAGCCAAGCGAAGCAATTGACCATTCAAAACCAGTTCTAGCTGATAATAGTGTTTCTGAAACCAAACCCACTGAAGCTAATGTTGCCTCTGCTACAACTAATCAAGCCAGTACTGAGGCTATTGTAAAACCTAATGAAAATAAGGAAACCGAAAAACAAGAACTACCTGTGACAGAACAAAGCAACTATCAGCTAAACTATGATCGACCAACAGCTCCTTCCTATGATGGCTGGGAAAAACAAGCACTCCCAGTTGGGAATGGTGAAATGGGTGCTAAGGTTTTTGGTCTCATCGGCGAGGAGAGAATCCAATACAACGAAAAAACTCTTTGGTCAGGTGGACCGCGTCCCGACAGTACCGACTATAATGGAGGAAACTATCAGGAACGGTATAAAATTTTAGCAGAAATTCGTAAGGCTCTTGAAGACGGAGATCGCCAAAAAGCCAAACGATTAGCTGAACAAAATCTAGTTGGACCAAACAACGCCCAGTATGGACGTTATCTAGCCTTTGGTGATATCTTCATGGTCTTCAATAACCAGAAAAAGGGGCTGGATACAGTTACAGACTATCACCGTGGTTTGGATATCACAGAAGCCACTACTACAACTTCTTACACCCAAGATGGAACGACCTTTAAAAGAGAAACCTTCTCAAGTTACCCTGATGATGTTACTGTTACTCACTTGACCCAAAAAGGGAACAAAAAACTTGATTTTACAGTTTGGAATAGCTTAACAGAAGATTTACTTGCTAACGGAAACTACTCAGCGGAATATTCTCACTACAAGAGTGGCCATGTTACGACAGACCCAAATGGTATCCTACTAAAAGGTACAGTCAAAGATAATGGCCTCCAGTTCGCATCCTATCTAGGAATTAAAACGGACGGAAAAGTTACTGTCCATGAGGATAGTTTAACAATCACAGGAGCTAGCTACGCTACGCTTTTACTCAGTGCCAAGACTAACTTTGCTCAGAATCCAAAAACAAACTATCGCAAAGACATTGACCTCGAAAAAACAGTTAAAGGCATTGTAGAAGCAGCTAGGGGCAAAGACTACGAGACACTTAAAAAGAACCATATCAAAGACTATCAAAGCCTCTTTAACCGCGTCAAACTAAACCTAGGTGGAAGCAATGCTGCTCAAACGACAAAAGAGGCCCTTCAGACCTATAACCCTAGCAAAGGGCAAAAACTGGAAGAACTCTTCTTCCAATACGGACGTTATTTATTGATTAGTTCATCTCGTGATCGGACAGATGCCCTTCCTGCCAACCTACAAGGAGTCTGGAATGCCGTAGACAATCCACCTTGGAACGCTGATTACCACCTCAATGTCAACTTGCAAATGAACTATTGGCCAGCCTACATGAGCAATCTAGCTGAAACTGCCAAGCCAATGATCAATTACATTGACGATATGCGTTACTATGGCCGTATCGCTGCTAAGGAATACGCCGGTATCGAATCCAAAGATGGACAAGAAAATGGCTGGCTGGTTCATACCCAGGCGACACCATTTGGCTGGACTACCCCTGGTTGGAATTACTATTGGGGTTGGTCGCCAGCAGCTAATGCTTGGATGATGCAGAACGTTTATGACTACTATAAATTCACCAAGGATGAGACTTATCTCAAAGAAAAGATCTATCCAATGCTCAAGGAAACTGCTAAGTTCTGGAACTCCTTCTTGCACTATGACCAGGCCAGCGACCGTTGGGTATCTTCTCCATCCTATTCACCTGAACACGGTACTATTACCATTGGAAATACCTTTGACCAATCACTAGTCTGGCAGCTATTCCATGACTACATGGAAGTCGCCAACCATCTGAATGTCGACAAAGACTTAGTTACAGAGGTCAAGGCTAAATTTGACAAACTCAAACCACTTCACATTAACAAAGAAGGACGTATCAAGGAATGGTACGAAGAAGACAGTCCACAATTCACTAATGAAGGCATTGAAAACAACCACCGTCACGTTTCCCATCTAGTTGGTCTCTTCCCAGGTACGCTCTTTAGCAAGGATCAGGCTGAATATTTAGAAGCTGCGCGTGCTACCCTCAACCACCGTGGAGATGGTGGTACTGGTTGGTCTAAGGCCAATAAAATCAACCTCTGGGCTCGTCTCTTAGACGGTAACCGTGCCCATCGCCTGCTTGCTGAACAGCTCAAATATTCAACCCTAGAAAACCTTTGGGATACGCACGCACCTTTCCAAATCGATGGAAACTTTGGAGCAACCAGTGGAATTGCAGAAATGCTTCTTCAATCACACACTGGCTACATTGCACCATTGCCAGCCCTTCCAGATGCTTGGAAAGACGGTCAGGTTTCTGGTCTGGTTGCTCGCGGTAACTTTGAAGTCAGCATGAAGTGGAAAGATAAAAACCTGCAAAGCTTGTCCTTCCTTTCAAATGTCGGTGGAGACCTAGTTGTAGATTATCCAAATATCGAAGCCAGTCAGGTTAAGGTTAATGGTAAATCTGTCAAAGCAACTGTTCTTAAAGATGGCCGCATTCAACTGGCAACACAAAAAGGTGATGTCATTACCTTTGAACATTTCCCTGGTCGTGTAACCAGTCTGACAGCAGTTAGACAAAATGGCGTCACTGCCGAACTTACCTTCAACCAAGTAGAAGGCGCTACCCACTATGTTATCCAAAGACAAGTGAAAGACGAATCCGGCCAAACCTCTGCAAGCAGAGAATTTGTGACCAATCAAACCCATTTTATCGACCGTTCACTCGACCCTCAACTCGCCTACACTTATACTGTTAAGGCTATGCTGGGTAATGTTTCTACACAGGTATCCGAAAAGGCCAATGTCGAAACCTATAACCAATTGATGGATGACCGCGATAGCCGAATCCAATACGGTTCTGCATTTGGAAACTGGGCAGACTCAGAATTATTTGGAGGAACAGAGAAGTTTGCCGACCTTTCACTAGGTAACTATACAGATAAAGATGCGACAGCAACCATTCCTTTCAATGGTGTTGGCATTGAAATCTATGGTCTCAAATCATCTCAATTGGGAATCGCTGAAGTCAAAATCGATGGTAAATCAGTCGGTGAACTGGACTTCTATACTGCAGGTGCAACTGAAAAAGGTAGCCTTATCGGTCGCTTCACAGGATTGTCAGATGGTGCTCATGTGATGACTATCACTGTAAAACAAGAGCATAAACACCGTGGCAGTGAACGTTCCAAAATCTCCTTAGACTACTTTAAAGTTTTACCGGGACAAGGAACAACCATTGAAAAAATGGATGACCGTGACTCTCGCATTCAATACGGATCTCAATTCAAAGATTGGAGCGATACTGAATTATATAAGAGCACAGAAAAATATGCGGACATCAATAACGCCGATCCAAGTACTGCTTCAGAAGCTCAAGCAACCATTCCATTTACTGGAACAGGTATTCGAATTTACGGACTCAAAACATCCGCTCTCGGAAAAGCTCTCGTGACACTGGATGGAAAAGAAATGCCAAGTCTAGACTTCTACACTGCTGGCGCTACCCAAAAGGCAACCTTAATTGGAGAATTTACTAATCTGACCGATGGTAATCATATTTTGACATTGAAAGTTGATCCAAATTCACCAGCAGGTCGCAAGAAAATTTCTCTAGATTCATTTGATGTGATTAAGGCTCCAGCTGTAAGCTTGGATAGTCCAAGTATCGCACCACTTAAGGAAGGGGATAAAAACATCTCTTTAACTCTTCCAGCTGGAGATTGGGAAGCCATCGCTGTGACCTTCCCAGGCATCAAAGATCCACTCGTTTTACGCAGGATAGACGATAATCATCTAGTTACGACTGGAGATCAGACTGTCTTATCAATTCAAGATAATCAGGTACAAATCCCTATCCCTGACGAAACCAATCGAAAAATTGGAAATGCGATAGAAGCTTATTCTATCCAGGGAAATACAACAAGCAGTCCTGTAGTAGCTGTCTTTACCAAAAAGGATGAGAAGAAGGTTGAGAATCAGCAGCCAACTACAAGCAAGGGAGATGACCCTGCTCCTATTGTAGAAATTCCTGAATACACTAAGCCTATCGGTACAGCTGGACAGGAACAACCGCCTGTAGTAAACATTCCTGAGTACACTAAACCTATCGGAACAGCGGGACAAGAACAGCCACCTACCGTTTCTATTCCTGAGTACACTGAGCCTATCGGAACTGCGGGACAGGAACAACCGCCTGTAGTAAATAT
>NZ_KV794462.1:73581-76383 GCF_001808785.1 Streptococcus sp. HMSC077D04
ATTCCTGAGTACACTCAACCTATCGGCACAGCAGGACTAGAACAACCGCCTACTGTTTCTATCCCTGAGTACACTCAACCTGTCGGGACAGCGGGACAAGAACAAGCTCCTACCGTTTCTGTTCCTGAATATAAACTTCGTGTCTTAAAGGATGAAAAGACTAAAGTTGAAATTATTGGAGGAGCGACTGACTTAGAGGGAATTTCTCACATTTCTAGCAGACGTGTATTAGCTCAAGAACTATTTGGTAAGACCTATGATGCTTACGATCTTCACCTTAAAAATCCAACAGACCAGAGTTTGCAACCAAAAGGAGCTGTCTTGGTCCGCTTGCCTATTTCCTCAGCTGTCGAAAATGTCTACTACCTAACTCCATCAAAAGAGTTACAGGCACTCGATTTTACTATTCGCGAGGGAATGGCAGAATTTACGACTAGTCATTTCAGCACCTATGCAGTCGTTTATCAAGCTAATGGAGCATCAACTACTGCAAATCAAAAACCAAGTGAAACAGATATCAAGCCATTAGCCAATAGCTCTGAGCAAGTTTCATCTAGTCCAGGATTTGCTCAATCGACAAATTATTCTCCTAAAGAACAACTTCCAGCTACTGGTGAAACGTCTAGTCCACTACTATTCTTGTCAGGATTGAGTCTAGTCCTAACAGCAACTTTTCTACTTAAGAGTAAGAAGGATGAATCCAACTAACTTTTAAGCACACAAAAACCAGGATGAAGATAAGCTTCATCCTGGTTTTTGATTAAAATCAAACATGTTTATCTTAGATGCTAAAAAGGAAACATCAGAACATCCGATTCATCTGTCTAATTCTACCTATTCTTATCCGAATGCGTTAGCTCTCCGTATATTATCCTCAATCCCTTTTGTCTCGAATCCCTACCATGATATCTGTATATAAAACATCATTTATCTTACTTGAAATATAAAACACAGGTGTAGATTCTTCTAAGTCATTATCAAGTAATAATTTGGTTAGCACGTATATCCCCTTATCAAAGTCAACAGCTTCCTCTCCAGTAACTCTTACTCCTGCCATTCGAGGAACCAAAAAATAACTGTTATAGGCTGTCCCTTCCATTATCTCTTCTTTTCCTAGATAATCCTCATGAACGGGAAGATAGACTGTGATGTTGTATGTTCCATCTTCCAATTCTCCGATATGGGGGCATGAGTAAAATGGGTTGCTTTTAGGTGTATATCCTGCCGCTACAGCTGTTTGAATCATATCTTGAAAGGCTACTGCAATCTCATCACCGACAATATTATAGTTCACACTCAAGACATTACTCATCATTAAGGATTGATTCATACCATATGTAATTTCTGCCATTTTACTTCTCCACTGGGATAATCAAATCCACAAACAAATCATCATAAACAGGTATCAAGACTAGGTATAACTTATCCTGCAACTCCCAACCATGATCACGAATATAAGCTTTCATCTCCTCAATTGTTTCATCCAAGCTACCATCAAATAGAACCCGCTTGCTAATTCCTTCTATATCTAGAGATGCCTGATAATCCAGTTGACTTGTTGGCTCTGCTTCAGATATAACTGGAATATAGACTCCCACATCTTGCTTTTCTTCGTTAAATTGAGTTGGAGTCATCTCAAAAATGGTTGGGCCATCTTTATAAATACCATCAGTATAGGGAAGGAGTTCTGTATGAACAAATAACTCCAATAATTCGTCCGCTTGAATCTGGACCTGGTCTGTCATCAAATGGCTCATATGTAGCTGTATTTCTTTAATCATGTTTCTTTTCCTTTTTAAATCTATTTTTATCAAATTCTTTATTTTGAATCAAATCCGAAGACACTTCTATATGCTTAATTGGTCTTGTTTCCTTAATATCATGACGATGTTGGTAGGCATAGATAATTATAAACCAGGTAGCATAAAACAAATGTCCAAAGGTCATCGAAAGCAAGGATACACCCCATCCCCAAAAATATTCATATCCAATTATCGCTAAAAATATACAGATACACGATATAATAAGCGGAGGAGCGAATACAAAGTTAAGCATAACTTTGCTGGCTTTCTGCGAGATAACTTCTTCAGAGTCTAAATTGACCAAGCAGCTCATGACGGCTATAACAATAATAGATTGAATAAGAGGGAGGGATAGCTTTAGACCAATAAAGTTATGGTCCCCACTCATAGCACCAAAACCAATAATGATATAAATATGACCAGTCAGATACATGAGATAGGTTCCAAAACTGGTTAATATCCCTCGCTTAAGATCCAAAAGAAAAACTAGATTTAATACCCAAACAACAATTCCTGTAATAATCAAGCCTTGATACAAAGAGGGATTGTTGAGCACCTCTAATCCTCCTGCAAAAAACGCCAAAAAGGATATAGGATATAAAATAAAAATCCCATTTAATACCCCCCAAAGAGGAACCGGTCCCTTTATTCTACTTCTTTGAAATTCAAATGTTTTTTTAATTCGTTCCAGTATCATTTAAACCATCCTCTCATGCCTTTTAAAACTTTACTTTTTAAACCTATCTCTGTCAAATTCTCTATTTGAAATCATATCTGGGTTTACTTTTATATGTTTCATTGAAGTCTCTTCCTCAACATCATTACGATGTTGGTAGGCATAGATAATTATAAACCAGGTAGCATAAAACAAATGTCCAAAGGTCATCGAAAACAAGGACATCCCCCATCCCATAAAATAATCATATCCAATCATCGCTAGAAATATACAGATACATGATAAAATAAGTGGAGGAGCGAATACAAAGTTAAGCATAACTTT
>NZ_KV794462.1:76483-78417 GCF_001808785.1 Streptococcus sp. HMSC077D04
GCGAATACAAAGTTAAGCATAACTTTGCTGGCCTTCTGCGAGATAATTTCTTCAGAGTCTAAATTGACCAAACAGCTCATGACGACTATAACAATAATGGATTGAATAAGAGGGAGGGATAGCTTTAAACCGATAAAACTATGATCCCCACTCAAACTATTGAAAGCAATGATGGCATAAACATGGCCAGTCAGATACATGAGATAGGTTCCAAAGCTAGTTAAAATTCCTCGTCTAAGATCCAGTAAAAATACCAGATTTAAAATCCAAACAACAATCCCTGTAATAATCAAGCCTTGATGTAAGGCAGGATTTTTTAAAATCCTTAATCCTGCAAGCCAAAATCCTGTAAATACCAAGGGATACAAAATAAAAATCCCATTTAACACCCCCCACAGAGGAACCGGTCCCTTTATTCTACTTCTTTGAAATTCAAATGTTTTTTTAATTCGTTCCAGTATCATTTAAACCATCCTCTCATGCCTTTGATTAGACTATTGGCTCCTTTTTTAAGATTCCTTTTAATGCTGCATCAATATAAAATTAATAAGTAAATAACCTACTATTCATCTCTATTTCTCCAATTCTTTATGATATTATAAATAGAATGTATCAGTAGTATTACTATAAGTGAGAACAAAGGGCGTAATGATACCAAGCTTACACCTACAACAAGGAAGGCTGATAAAAAATAAATGATAAACGCCTCTAACTTAGAAGGTCTTCTCTCCTCTGGAAGCATATCTAAATGTTCCTTCGTTATAGCTGAGCGATCATCGAATTGATAAAAGAAACGATATCTTGCAGATAAAGAATCAATATTTAAAAAGTCATATCCCCTAATATAATTAATTACGTAAAACATCAGTAAATTGTCAATTTCGTCAATATTTTCAGTATAGAGAGAAAAGTTTCTCTTTCCAGCAATTGCAATATTACTTGCAGCATAAACGGCAATCGGAATGCCATCTTTTGTGACAGGTAAAATATCTCCTTTACTACCTGAACCTACACGCGTCATTTCATAGTTATTTAAATTGAATTGAAAAACTCCATGCCAGTATGCTTGTTCCCATAAATGTTCAAATCTTTCTTCTTCAGAATAAATCAAATCCTTATTTAACCCTCTTGCGACTATTCTTTTTCTTTTAGAAATATATTCTGATTCTTTCAAGACAAGAATTTCTACATCTTTTGCATAGAGACGGTAACCTTCCTCTTCTTGAACGATTTCAATTCTTTCAGTCCAATGTTCATCATCAGGTAATTTTGACTGAAGGATAAATCCTTCTGAGTTTCCACGCAATTGTAATTGTATTTCCATATTTTACCACCCTATTGATAAGCCCAATCCAAACGGATAGCCATGACCAACATAATCCACATAATGTTCGTTTGCCAAATCAACTCGACGACCTGAAAGAACTACAAAAAAGTCCATCTGTTCGCTTTCAAATGACTCAACCAAATCCTTAGGAAGGAGCTCACGATCAAGTTCGACAACACTACCCAAAGGATAGATGCGACTTAAACAGAGATCCACACCGGATGTCCTGATAAGGTCATTGCTACCGCTGTCAATACTTCCTGGTCCTTTTCAGATAGGTCACATCAGTGACTATTCTACTTAATCTTCATTATAACATTTTCTCACCATATAGAAAATCCTAGAATGAAATCCTAGGATTTGTATGTCATTTTTTAAAATCATCTACACTAAAGTGGTCATAGCTGATTCTTGAGACTTCCTCATCATAACGACTCAAAAAGTCTTGAAAACGACGATCGATGTAACCAAAGAAGAGCACTTCATCTATATCCTCTTTGTTAAAGAAGATAATGTTTTGATTAATGAGTCCTAGCGGAAGACTGACAGCTCCAAAATCAAAATAACCTTGCTTGCCGTCCTTTTCAGTAACTGGACAATGATTAAC
>NZ_KV794463.1:0-264 GCF_001808785.1 Streptococcus sp. HMSC077D04
AATCAGCGAAGACGACAAAGAAACATGGCTGAATATTGAACAATTCAAAACGAAACACGCAGACTTGCTGAACTTGACCTACGATGAAGCGGTCAATATTAGTTTGGAAGAGATAAAGGCTATGAAAACCATTGATGAGCCCCTCTGGGAAGAATTGGATAGGAAGCGCGAGGAGTATATCCGAATTCATGGAGAAGTGGAGTTGGATGACGATGAGGAAGACGAGTGAGACTATATATCAAAAGTGATTTTAAGAAAAAAATA
>NZ_KV794464.1:0-238 GCF_001808785.1 Streptococcus sp. HMSC077D04
CTAATCAAAGTTTTACCTTTCATAAAGCGATTTTTTTCTGCTGAATCTTTATGGTATACATAGTAAGAACTAGTTTCTCTGAGAAATACTTTAACTTTTCCTTCTTCCATATTGATTTGAATATTTGGTACAAAAATAAGTCCTTCTTGTCGGATGCCAAACTGTACCTTAATGTACATTCCATCGTCTACTACTTCTTCTATTTGATTAAGATTCAACTCTACCTCAAACTCATGAA